>JAQTPO010000180.1 GCA_028712845.1 Dehalococcoidales bacterium
AGCAGGCGGGAACGACGACTGAAGGTGCCATTCCGTACCTTGATACGGAATCCAGCTTCCGCTGGAACGGTAATAAACGCACGGAATGGTAATGTTTGATGGTGGTTTATTTTGAACTGGATGATTTTTGTGATTTCGAAATTAGAGATTCAGATTTACCGCCTGTGCTGTTTAGTCATTGGTGCTGGTGACCTCTATCGTTTCCTTTTTCTTCTTCTCTATCAACCATGCAATCAGGAGACTCAATTCATACAGAACGATTAATGTCCCGGCAACAATACTCTGGTTGATAGCGTCAGGCGTGGGTGTGATTGTCGCCGACACAACAAAAGAAAGAATGATGACAATCTTCTGCTTGCCCATTAGCCATCGTGCGGAAACAACTCCGATGCGAGCTAGGAAAGCGATTACCACCGGCATTTCGAACATCAAGCCGATGACAAGCAGAAGGTTTATTACGAAGTTGACATAATTACTCAAACGCGGTTGAATCAGGGCAACATTGGAACCGAACCCCAGCAGGAAGTGGGTTGCGGGTGGAATGAGAAATTTGTATCCGAAATAAATGCCGCCAAAAAACATTATCAGCACCCATGGGAGTATTAAAAGAACCAATCTCCTTTCGCGGGAGGTAAGCGCCGGCATCACAAACATCAGGGCATTATACATAATGATAGGCATTGCGGCGATGATACCTACGATAAAGCATACCTTCATATAGGTGGAGAAAGCCTCGGTGACTTCGATAAGGATGAATTGTACATCGCCTGCCGGGACTTTTAAGAAATTTATTATTTGGTCGGCAAAAAAGAAAGACGCCGCAGTCGTGACGGCAATAGCAATCACAATCCAGATGACCCGCTTCCGCAATTCACGCAGGTGTCCCAAAATGCTTTGACTTCTGGTTTCACTCATAATTTATGCCGGTAAGTGCATTAAGGTGGGAATTTTTGATGCAGTATTTAGATGCTATGATTTTTTCGATAGTTCGGTGGAACTTGATACCTTTTTCTTTTCCTCTTTCTTTTCCTCGAGCAGTTCCTTTTCGATGCTGCTTGTCATCTCGGAGGAGAGATTCTTAATTTTGCGTGTTACTCTGCCGGCGCTTTTGCCAAATTCTACAATCTTATTAGGCCCAATGACAATGATAGCCACCAGCAGTATCATAAGGATTTCTTGCGTGCCGATTTGCGAGAAAAAGTCCATTCCTTGCCCCGCCCATTTCCCTAAAAGTAATTGCTTTGATTAAACAAAGTACTAGCTAAGTAGTTTTTTTGGACTTGTTTACTTTTTTAGCACTGGATTTTTTAGTATCTTCTTCATCTCCGCCAGTCTGAGCCTTCTTAAAAGAATGGATGGCTTTACCCATTGCCTCGCCGACCTGAGGCAGTTTGCCCACGCCGAAGAAGATTAGAATGATAACGAGAATGAGGATTATTTCCGGTAAGCCAAAACTTTTGAACATACCTTACACTCCATGGTGGATTAATCTATTATCATTATAGACCTATAAATAGCTATTGGCTACTATTACAATATCATTAAATCAACGTATGGCAATAATCATAAAGTACGCATTATCTACCCGGGCTGATAACTTCTCTCTTGTGCCTGACGGTCAATATCCAGAGTCAAAAAACGCTCTAGAGGTAGCAGCACTTCTCCTTCCGTTTGCCGCTGGTCAAGCACTTTGAGATAGCGCCGGCATTGTTCACAGACATAGAGTCGATATAACCCTTTATCGTCTGTGAAATAGGATAGTTTGCTCTGGTCGCTGTTTTCGCAATAGGGGCACTGCAAACGTTGAAAAAGCCACTCGGTATCACAACGATTGCATATCAGAAACCGGGCGCCATTATCTTTTTGCAAGTAGCCGAAATCGGCACTCCCGCCACAGACAGGGCAGTAGCCGCGCCGCCACCTCTCCTGGTCAATCAGACCGGCTAGCTCCGAAGCCTCTTTTGCCAGGAATGGCTTGAGTGCGGCGTGGAAAATATTCTTGAGCAAGACTTCTGTCGTGTCGTTGATTTCAGTACTCAATGGTATTTTTTGCCCTTTATACCATGCTCTGACAGTGCGTTTATTGATGATTTGTCGCGGCTGTAACAGACGAATCTCTGCCGGCAAGGAGCCGAAAAGTTGTGTGTATTCGTTAAAAAGAACTGACATTTCTTCATAAGTCTGTTTAAGTAATTGCCAGTCAATGGCAAGCTGATTAAATCCCAGCAGGGGCTTGCCTTTTGCCGCGTGAGCAGTCACAGCTTCAGTAGTGAATAAGGAACGAGGTAAGTCAATTTTTTGCTCGATATCGTTCTGAATGATAGTCAGCTTCTTGTAGAACTCAAGCAGAATGGGCAATGAACCATCGTTTTTTTCGTATTCTTCCAGCTTTCTGATGATACTATCCGTTGTTGATGGCATTTCACTTTCCTTATGTTCAAGTTAACACTCAACAATAAGTATATCAGAGCTATCAGTTTTCAGCTATCCGCTTTTGGTTTAGACCGCAACCACCTCTTTGACTTCCGGCAATTTTGCCTTCAATAATTTTTCAATCCCCATTTTCAGCGTCATCGTAGCCATCGGACAACCGCCGCAAGCGCCGGTAAGCCGGACGCTGACAATGCCATCTTTTACCCCGGCGAGTTCAACATCACCGCCATCGGCTTGCAGAGACGGTCGGATTTCCTCAAGTACTTTCTTTATATTCTCTTCCATAATAGCCTCCTCGACAAACTCAATTGTTAGTTTAGTCTTTTGTCTGGCTGGTGTCTGCGACTTTTGTCGCACTGCCTTTCGATTAGACAGCGGGTGACAATAAATTATTGTTTTCCACGTGTATGATTTATGTCACAGCAAAATACCCCGAATTCAGTTATGATGTTTTCATAGTTGGATTGTATGTGTGAAGGGGGTGTGATTCAGATGTTTAGCAAGTGCCCCGGTCAGGATATACGGAAACTGCGTGTGGAGTTATACAAATGCCCGGGTTGTGGCGCTGAGGTGGAGATATTCTCGGATGAAACCAGGATCAAGTGTCAGAAATGCGGCACGATGGTTTTTCGTGAGAAAATGCCTTCCTGTATCGAATGGTGCGCTTCGGCGCGGCAGTGCCTAGGTGAAGAGCACTGGAAGCAATTGATGGGTGAAGACGGGAAAGAATCACCCGAACGAAAAACGAAGAAGGAGTCTGATGACAGTTAAAACGCTTAGAAAAGTTGTCAAGATTGATGAAGAAAGGTGTAATGGTTGTGGTGACTGTATCCCTTCATTGTGCCGAGGGTGCTTTGAAAATCATCGATGGTAAAACAAGGTTGGTCAGTGAGAAATGCTGTGATGGACTCGGCGCTTGTTTGGGTGAATGTCCACAGGGTGCAATCACCATCGAGGAAAGACCGGCGGAAGAATTTGATGAAATAGAAGCGAAGCATCATCAGAGAGATGCTGAAGGCGAAAAACTCGCTTGCGGGTGTTCTTCGGCAACTGTACAGGAGATTGAAAGATGCGGATATGAGTCGGAACATCAG
>JAQTPO010000036.1 GCA_028712845.1 Dehalococcoidales bacterium
GTGCATAACTGATTGCCCTTTGCGATAGCGGGTAAGTTATCGATGCCGCAGTTCGAACCCAGTGAACCCAGTGTTTCATATTCAGGCCCGCCATATTCAGGAATCACGTTATAAGGTTCACCGACTTCTACTTCAGGTTTGCAGCGGATGGAGCAAGCGTAACAGCCGCCGCGACGCTGCCAGATAGTTTTTTGCATTGCCGCCGCAGAGAGTTTTTCCGCTCCTTCGAACTGCCCCTGCCGGAAATTGCGTGTGGGCAAACCGCCAGTGGTCTGCAAACTCATCAAGACGCCGGGGGTTCCATACTTTGACATGCTGATTGCAGCCGGATGTGTTTTAAGATCGCCGATGATAGTCTTTATTAAATTGGTAGTAGCCACCTCATCACCATAAGCGATTTTCTGATGTCCTCTCACTGCGATGGCTCTCAGGTTTTTACTGCCCATCACCGCCCCCAGTCCGCACCGGCCGGCGGCATGGTTCAGGTCATTCACGATGCAGGCGAAACGCACCAGATTTTCGCCTGCAATACCTATCTGGCAAACACGGGTGCCGCTACCGTGCTCCTTTTTGAGCAGGTCCTGGCATTCTTTAGTGGTTTTGCCCCAGAGATGACCGGCATCCTTGACCTCCGCTTTGCCGTCCTCAATCCAGAGATAGACAGGTGATTTAGCCTTACCTTTTATGACAATGGCATCATAGCCTGCATGTTTCAGTTCGGCACCCCAGAAGCCGCCGACCTCTGCATTGCCGTGTCCATTGGTCAACGGCGATTTAGCGCCGACACTGTTTCTACCAGAGCCGGACACAGGGACGCCGGTAAACGGTCCGGTGGCAAATATGAGTCTGTTTTCAGGACCGAGCGGGTCTTCGCCACCTTTCAGTTCTCTTAAAAGGTAATAGCTGACAAACCCACTACCGCCGAGATAACGGCGGTAAAAAATTTCACCGGGTTCTTCGATGGAAGTAGTGCTACTAGTTAAGTCTATATGCAGTATCTTGCCGTTGTATCCTTTGACCATTTACTATCTCCCCTTTATAGAATTTGCGCATCGTTTTTGTCAACCTTACTAAGAAACCCGACTGACTACCAGTCAAACCTGTTTCCTGAAGAAAGTGATTTGACTAAAAAATCAGTGCTTGTCCGGGTATGTACCGGAAAATAGGGAAAAAGGTCTGCAGTGAACTGTTTTTTCGAGTGACAGGGAGCGAATTTTCTGTTGGTTTTCGGCGAAAACGAAACTTGCCAGTATCCGGCAACGTATCCGATACCGTCAAAATTGACTTAACCGGTGGCTCAGGAAGTTGCCTCATGCTTTCCAACAAATACAAACTATCAGAAACCAGTTGGGCAGTTTCCACAGTATTAACTATTATATCATCTTTTCCCTGTTTTTCTAAGTAATAATTTTTCACATTGTGGAAAATTAGGTTTATTTATGGAAATGAAATCATACTTGACTCAGAGTGTAGGTGTCTAAAATATCATCCGTATGGGATAGAGCCTACCTGCCAAGGGGAGTGATAGAATGTGACCTGGTGCTACTGTCAGTCCTCGGGATAAAAAGCCAGCCCTAATGTCCCGGTACCGCAGGCATAGCCCATAATCGGGCTGAATTCAGTCAGCCATAGTTCGACGCAATTGAACTCCTTCGCTACCGTGTCTCTCAATTTGATAGCATCGTCTTCAGCATAAACGTGCATCACGGCAATATGCACCGGTTTCGTGCCCACCTTTCCCTTCATCCCTTCGAGCATTCTCTTTATGCCAATCTTCTTGCTTCTGACAGCGCCCATAAAACGAGGCATCCCGGAAGAAATAACGAACATCGGCTTTATCTGTAACATCGAGCCAGCGACGGCGGCAATTTTAGGTATTCTTCCGGAGCGATAAATATAGCGAACCGTATCCATATAGGCGATGACATTAACTTTATCCCTCACTTTTTCAGTGGCTTTTCTAATTTCATCGAGGCTCTTGCCTGCTGATGCCATCCGTGCTGCCGCCAGTGCAATCAAGCCTTCGGCTGCCGCCGCGGTCTGAGAATCCATAACTATGATGGACGTATTGGGGAACTCTGTTTTAATTTGCTCACTGGCTTTGCAAGCTGTGTCATAGAGAGCGCTGAGTTTGGAAGAGAGAAGAATACAAAGAATGTCTTTACCTTGGCGGCTCATGTCACGATAGGCTTGCTGACAATCTCCGGGGGAAGCGGAAGATGTCTTGAAAGCCTCCTGGTCCTGCAGGAATATTTTATAAGCTTCATATGGATTGACATCTATCCCATCCTTATAGATCCTGCCATCGGCATAAAAATTCAGTGGGATAATGCCGATTCCGTATTTTTCTTTCAAATCACTGGGAATACAAGCAATGCTATCTGCCAGAACCGCTACTTTATTTCCTGCCATTAGACAAGCCTAAAATTCTCAGTCAACTTTCTACATAAAAAGCCAGCCCGAGTGTTCCTGTACCACAGGCATAGCCCATAATCGGGCTGAATTCACTAATCCATATTTCGCAGCAGTTAAATTCAGCGGAGACCCGTTGCTTTAATTTTTCTGCTTCTTCCGGGACATAGGCATGCAATACTGCCATATGGACGGGCTTTCCTTTTATCCTGTCCTTCGTCTTCCTTAGCAATAGTTCAATCCCATTTTCCCGGTTCCTGGCTACTCCGATGAAATTCACTCCCCCGGAAACGCTTAATAGCGGTCTGATATTTATCAGAGAACCCGCCTGAGCAGCAATCCTGGGAACACGCCCGGAACGGTAAACATGGCGGATGGTATCCAGGAGTACCAGCGCTGTTACCTTACCTTTCATCTCCTCCGCCACTTTCACTACTTCAGAAAGGCTCTTGCCTTCCTCCGCCGCTTCAGCAGCAGAGCGTGCGATAAAACCTTCCGCTGCGGTAGCCGTCCAGGAATCCATCACCTCAATCTGAACACCGGGGAGTTCTTTTTGAGCATATTGTCTGGCTAGTTTGGCGGCATTGCAGGTGGTGCTGAGTTTTGATGAGAGCGTGATACAGAGAATACTGTCCGTCTGCTTACTGGCATTGCGGTAAGCAGTCAAAAAATCCGCCGGCGACGGTGTGGACGTGCTGAAAACATCAGGGTTTTTCAAAAATAGCTGATACGCCTCGTTCGGTGTGATATCTACCCAGTCTTTATATGCCTTACCGTCATAGAGAATATTGAGTGGTACAACAATAATAGAGTATCGTGCTGTCTGTTCCTTGGTGAGGCAGGCAACACTATCTGTGATGACAGCTACTTTTCGCGATGATGGAATTGTCATACTACTTGATGATTCTCCTCACTTATCACGGAATGTGGCTTTTGCTTTACTTTTCGTTCCACAAAAGCCGGCACCAGTAAAAAGCTAAAAATTAAGACAACGAGGGCGATAAATGACGCCAGACCTAACCTGCTGCTTGCCAGTATTGTCACCATGGCAGTCACTACGCCTGATGCAATCAGCGCCGCAATTCTGAGCCACCGTTGCCGCAAGCGTATGAATAATGCCACAGATATTGCCAGCACCAGGAAAGTCAATCCCGTCCACGGTGCAAAACCATATAAAAATTCAATCTCGAGGCTGGGGAATTTAACGTTTTGACCTGTTGCCAGAAACCAACCGACGAAAGCGGATGCAGGTAGAAGCATTAGAGTGCTGTACAACCAATCGCGCCTCATAAATTTGATGGTGATGAAGCTAAAAAGCCACAGGGCTATAGGGATATAGAGCGCCAGTGTGACCCATGACCACGCCGCAGGTAAATAGAGGAGGGAGATGCCCGCAGCGACCACTGGAAAAAGTGCGTAGCTCAGCCATGGAAAAAGCCAAGTGGGTTTACCATGACACCAACCGTAAAGCCCGATACCCAGAATGACTGCAAACATTATGGGCAACCATGTAATACCCATCAGCCATTTTAGCGCAAACATAATGGCAAAAAACAGGTGGGGCATTGCCGCCAGCAAAGCCTGTCGCCATGTGCCCTGGTTGTGAGTTTCGTATATCTGGCGGGCAACAATCCTGGCAGGACCAAGAAGTTTGAGACACTTCTCCAGTGCCTCCCGTTCGGGAAGTCCGGCGTTTTGCATCTCCTGACAACTATCCTCGACATGCGCTTCCAGTTCCCGGATGACTTCATTTTCAGAAGCAGGGTCTAGTCTCAGCTGCTCTTTAATAATTTGAAGATAACTATTTAACGCCAGTTTCATGGCAGTACCTCACTTCAGGCACTAGCAGGCTGGATAATCATGTTCATCGCCGATAGAAAGTCCAGCCACTGAACCCTTCTCTCTGCGAGAATACTACTTCCTTTCCCTGTGATATGATAGTAGCGCCTCTGTCTGCCGCCGGAGGTTGCCTCCCATTTGCCGGCAAGCAGTCCTGCTTTTTCCATACGGTGTAGAGCAGGATAGAGCGTACCCTCTTTATATTTGAAGTAGCCCTGACTTTTATCCTCAAGCTCTTTGATAATCTGGTAGCCATACATCGGTTGCTGACCTATCAAACAGAGCAATAGAGAATCGATGCTCCCTTTTATCAGTTCACGTCGTCCCATCTAACCCCTCATTTATACCTAGATATTCTAGGTAAATAGTATATTAATGATTTTGCTTTGTCAATAGACTTGCAATTGGGGTTCAGGTTTTTGGTAGTTTATACCGTTTTAAGAAGGAATCCGGATGTGTCAGTCCTGTCCTGAGTATGTCGAAGGATAGTGGTTATTGTAAAGCAAAGATTGGAGATGCACGTAAATATGGTGATTGTTTTTTAACCAAGTCAAAACGACACTACGGCTCGTTAAGAATTGGTCAAATGTGAATTTCTGATAGTGGTGGACCGTGTTGATGTGAAAACGAGGCAAGCCTTATTCTGAAAACTATCCCGTCACATCACGCTTGCGGAAAAGATAGAAAGATACAAAAAAGAATACGATGCTATAAATGGCGAGAGTTATGAAAGCGTGTGCGGTGGTTGGCGATTCCGTACCAATTCCTCCCCCACCCATTACTGCCCCAAATCCCTTCGGCAGGTCGGCAAGAGCTGTGATTACTTGCACATTAGCGGCAAGGAGGTAGTTTGGTACTTTTGCTATCCAGCCACCTGCAAGGTACATGAAAGTTGTTATTATTGACTCTAGAAAAAGAATACCTATACCAAAAGAAATACCTGGCATGGCAGAACGCCCCACTATGGCAAACATAAATCCCATCAGCGAAAATGGTATCAGGATAAAAAAGGTGCGCCAGAACTGCAGGAACTGGTTCCACAAATAATTGCCGGTGGCAAAGCTGAAATCGAATTTATAACCACCGATGGCAGTCGTAATCAGGCTCATAATAAATCCCGCCGCCAGACCAATTACCATCCCGATTAGTATTAAGATAGCGGTAGATATCAGTTTGGCAAACAGCAACTTAAACCGGCTCTCGCTGGAAACGACAGCTGTCCGTATTGTACGCCAGTTGTACTCGTTCCCCATAGAACTGGCAACAAGAATGATAGCCAGAACACTACCCAGAGAGGACAATAGGGACATGGCGAATGGCAGTGCTAATGGAAGCCCGAGTAAGTTCTGTATATTCCCCATCCGTGGACCGGCAGCAGGCAGATTGACATTAGAAATGGCAAGCAATAAGAAATACATAAGAATTATAATGCCAATCAAAACATACAAAAGCACTCTGGTCATGGAACGTTTACGTAATTTAAACAATTCCGCGCTAATCAGTCTAATCACCGCTATTACCGCCTGTTAATTGCAAGAATACACTCTCCAGACTTACATTGTGGCTGAATAATTCTGAAGCAAAAATATTGTTTTCGGCAAGGATTTTATTGACGCGGGATGCACTGTCTTTAGGCGCATCTACGATTAAATAGCCATTCTCTACCGTCTCGTACTTTACCGATTTTATCCAGGGCACGCTTTGGAGCAAAGCCATTGCCTGCGCCGGGTTCTCAACCTTGATTTGAAAGCGTTGTCCCTGTGTTACCAATTCTTGAACTGTAGAATCAACAAGCATCACGCCCTGTTTGATGATTACCACCCTGTTGCAAACCAGTTCGACTTCGTGAAGAAGATGACTGCACAAAAACACAGCACGGCTTTCGTGAGCCAACTGTGGAATCAGGTCGCGTACTTCTATCGTGCCGGCAGGGTCGAGTCCGCTGGTCGGTTCATCCAGAATAATCAATTCCGGGTCCCTGAGCAGGGTCGATGCAATCCCTAACCTCTGTTTCATTCCCATAGAATAAGTGCCATAGCGGTCTTTCGCCCGCTCGAATAGATTTACGCGCTTGAGCACTTCATCAATCTTGGTTTTTGGAATGCCCCCGATGGCTCTGGAGAGTACTTCCAGATTGTCCCGCCCGGACATATAGGGGTAGAAGGCAGGCTCTTCGATTATTGCGCCGACACGACGTAGTAACGGCCAACTACGACCATCGAGCTTCTTACCGAAAAGCTCGATACTGCCTGCGGTAGGAGTGACCAGTCCCAGTATCATCCCGACTGTAGTGCTTTTTCCCGCGCCATTCGGTCCCAAGAAACCGAAGACCTCACCGCGGCGAAGCTCAAGGTTCAGATTTTTTACTGCTTCCAGAGCACCGAAACGTTTGGTCAGACCGGTAACGCGTAGGATAACATCGTTGTTTTTAGATGGGGACTGATTAGAGAGTACGGTTGTTTGCGTTGTCATTTTTACCTGATAATTTAATGTTATACTGAACGAACTGCTGCGTCAATATAGCTGATAGCTGTTAGCTTAATGGCTTCTTTACCGGCATTCCGGAACGGCGCGGGTATCGTGCAGGAGTCGAGGCTATCTTCTCAATCACCACCAGGCACCGTCGGTCAGGGAACTCCGCCATGTCAATCGGCTTCACTTCTTTCAGCCTGCCTCCGAGAACAGTAATAGCTCTTTTAGCGCCGTTCAATTCCTCTTCCATGTCCCCTCTTTTATGCGCAACCAGCCTGCCGCCGCTTTTACAAAAGGGGAGTGTCAATTCTACCAGTGTTGCCAGCGGCGCCACGCCGCGAGCGAGCACTAAATCGAACCGTTCCCTGTATTGAATCTGGTGAGCCACTTCTTCCGCCCGTCCGGTGACAACCTCAATATCTTCCAGTCCCAGTTTCTGTTTCAGATGATTTAAGAAAGTGATTTTCTTATTTGTGGAGTCCATTAATGACAGACATATCTCCGGGAAAACAATCTTCAGGGGAATACCCGGCACACCGGCGCCTGTGCCGATATCGATTACGCCAGGGTGGGGTTTATTGACAGGTGGTTGCCAGACAGAGACCACCGTTAGTGAGTCCAGAAAATGATTGATTTGCACCGCTTCATATTCAGTGATGGCGGTCAGGTTCATCCGCTGGTTCCAGTCGGTTAGCTCCTCGTAATAAGTTTGGAGGAGCGCCAGCTGTTTCTCAGTGAGCCGTAAGCCCAGCTTCTCTGCCCCTTGACTCAGTTTTTCCATCGTTGCCACAAGTACATTATAGCAGGATGGCAGGGCTTTTCTTTTGAGAAGAAACTGGGATAATAGCAGTACTAAATTCGTTATCATGGAGTATTAAAATGGAAGAAATCCCACTTTTAGAATTTGACCCCGATAAAAATGTTTTAATTGAACCATCACGATTAATAAAAGGTAATACCTTACCCGAACACTGTGTTCTGCCTTTCTATGGTCCCTTGATTGAGAAACTGATAGCTTTGGGGTGTCGTAAGTTCGTTGTTTGTGGCTCTGGCGGCGTGCTCAAATCTGAATTAAAAAGAGGCTCGATAGTCATACCTGCATTAGCGCTAAGAGACGAGAGGACATCTTATCATTACCTCCCACCTTCACGTACGGTAGAAATGAATTCGGAAGTTGTGAACAAGCTTGAGGCTGTCCTTAAGAAACACCACATTAATTATGAAGTCGGTAAGACGTGGACCACAGATGCCTTTTACCGGGAAACAAAAGGCAAAATCGCAAGAAGAAAGGCTGAAGGTTGCATAATGGTTGAAATGGAATGTGCTGCCATGCTCGCAGTCGCCAAGTTCCGGAGTGTAGCTTTCGGGCAATATCTCGGCGTCGGTGATGATGTCAGTGGTGATGAATGGGACCCAAGGTACGTTGATGATAAAATGTCATTTCAGGAGAAAATCTTCTGGCTTTCTGTGGAAGCTGTTTTAAGCCTATAAATGGGAATGAGGAGGAAGTGTCGTTGTGTATTGCTATGCTCCCCCAATGCGTTCGGTAGTTTGACTTTTACCCTCAGTTCCACTATAATCCCTTTCAATTATGAAAATACTGAAAGGTTGCGCCCTCGCTTTATTGAGCTTTATCCTGTTTCTTTTACTTGTTGTCTTTGGCATCACCTACTCCGTTAACCAGGTAGTCCTCAACCCTCATTACATTGTCAAAATTCTGAACGATATCGATTTTTCACAGGTAATTCAAGAAACGATTGCCGAGCAGAGCTCCAGCGGAGATATGCCTGCCGAACTGCAGACCGCCCTCATCGATACTCTCGGTAAGATGGAACCGGTAATTAAGGAGCGTATCGGTATTGCCCTCGAAGATACCTCTGCCTATCTTAAGGGTAAAGGCACTACGCCGAATCTGAAGGAGACTCTGGGCAAATCTTTTATGAACTCACAGTTTGTTGCCGATTTACTGGACGAAGTTGACCTGTCCCAGCTGGTAGAGCAGACAGTGAAGGAGCAAGTCAATGCAGGAGAAGGCTTTTCCGAAGAAGTCATGAGCTCTATGATAGCCGCTATCGATAAGCTGGAGCCTTCACTGAAGACACAGGTGGCGGCGGCTTCCGACCCCATCTTCAAGTATCTGCTGATGCAAACCTCCACAATCGACCTGAAAACCATACTGAGACAGACCGTCCTCAGTAATAATTTTATGAGTGAGGTTGTCAATAGCCTTGATTTCAATGTCATGGCAAAGGATACACTAACGGAGCAAATCGGCATGGCACAATTGCCAGGGGGTATCAATCTATCCAGTCAACAAATTGGCCGTGTCATAACTGCCATAGAGCCGTCTCTCAAAGCGGGACTGGCAAATGCGGCGGGACCCGTTGCCGATTATCTGGTTGGTGCAAAGTCAGATTTCAATGTCAGCATATCATTTTCACCTGCCATCCCGACACTAAAAACAGTGGTCAAGGAAGCCTACATGGCGCAACTTCCTGCGGAACTTCAAGGATTACCGCAGGCGGATATCGATACTGCCTTCGAGCAGTATTTCGCCGATTTTCAGCAGACCATCCCCGTCACCTTCGACCTTAACTCAGACGACTTGGGATTAGACACAACTGACCAGGTATCCACTGCTATTACAGAAGCTCAGAACGGTCTCACGAAAGCCAGAAACAACATCGATAAAGCAACACTGAAATTCGGGGAAAAACTCAAGGAAGTACGCACTTATGTCGGGCTTTTCCGCATCGCATTCATCTGTGTAATCGGACTGATTGTGCTGATGATAATGGGCATAATATTGATTCACCGTAACGTGAAAGGTGTTTGTCGTAACCTGGGCATTGTCTTCTTCATCTACGGTGGCATAATGTTTACCGGTGTGCTAATCGCGAAAAATATCGCCACTCAGAAATTAGGAGAAATGGACATCCCGCAGTCTCTACAACCTCTTCCGGGAATATTACTGGGAGATATTACCGCACCGTTACAAACCGTTAGCCTGGTCTGCTTGATTGGCGGGGTTCTGCTGATTGTAGCATCCTTCGTTTACCTGCAATTACGAAAAGCACAGACAGGTTGATGCCATCCTGAGCGACTTGTCCTGAGTGAAATCGAAGGAAGCGAATGCATCTAGTTCCACCCCACTTGCATAAATCGCTATTCTTAAGACAATCTCTTCTCCCTTGAGGGGAGAAAATTAAGTTGAGGGTGAAATCAGACCCATCCCTTCTCCGTCATTGCGAGGTAACGAAGCAATCTCCGGGATGGGGAGGGCATATTCACCCCAAACTCTCCTTTGCTATGCCCGCCACATATCTGGCAATTGCAGGGGAAGACGTCAGCCCGGGTGATTCTATACCGATGAGATTAATCAAGCCGGGTAATCCCTTATCTGCCTCGTCCCTGATGACAAAATCGCGGAAACTTTCTCCCCGTCCCTGCAACTTTGGTCTGACACCGGCAAAATCCGGCGCAAGGTCGTCCGGTTCAATCGCCGGCAAGTACCTGTGCGCCGCCCGGTAAAAATCCGCCTTGCTTGTCTCATCCACCGTGTAATCTATGGTATCAACGTATTTCACATTCGGACCGAGCCGCATACCGCCATCGAGAGACAGGGTAATATGGACACCGATGCCCGCTTGCTCCGGGACAGGATAGACCAGTCTGTTCACCAATCTCCCGACTTTGGGATTCAAACTGAAATACTCGCCTTTACAGTAATGAATTTTATACCCGGCTTTTTCTACATCAATCCCAGCCATTTGTGCCACCCTGTCGCTGAAAAGACCCGCCGCATTAATCATGACACCGGATGTAATTGACGAAATGCCTTCACGGTCTTTGACACTTACTTCATAGCCGCCGGCTTTCTTAACAATGCCAATCACTTCGGCATTAAAAACGAATTCAGCGCCGCTTTCTTTAGCCCGACCGTAGAAAGACCGCATCAAATTATACGAATCGACGACGCCGGTGGAAAGGGAGAGTAGCCCGGCAACTGCAGATACATTCGGTTCCAGTCTCTTTACTTCATCCTGAGAGAGCATTCTCAGACCCATAACACCGTTTTTAATTCCCTGTCGGTACAGTCTTTCAACCTCTCTGGTTTCTTCTGCATTAGCCGCCACAATAACCTTGCCCAGACGTTTGTGCCCGACGCCGTATTTTTCACAAAGAGCGTAGAGCAAAGGATTTCCTGCCACACAGAATTTTGCTTTGAGTGAGTTTTCAGGGTAATACAAGCCGGCATGAATCACTTCGCTGTTACGGCTGCTGGTTTCCAGTCCGAAAGTGCGGTTTTTCTCAAAAACATAGACTCGCTTGCCCGCGCACGACACTTCAGCCGCAATTGCCAGCCCCATCACCCCTGCACCGATAACGACAATATCAGCTTCTTTAGACACAAATAACCTCAGATAGAGACCTGTGAAATTCTCAAATTATGGTTCCGAATAATAAGTATACCACGTGCCTCATTTTCAGAGGCACGTGGTATAAAGACTTTATATGATGCGAATAGGATTTAGACCCAGCCGCGCAGTTTCATTGCCTCAACCACACGCCCCACCGCCAGTACATACGCCGCCTGTCTCATATTGACTTTATGTTTCCGGCTCGTATCCAGCACAGAATGGTATGCGGTAGTCATCTTCTTGTCCAGCCGCTCGTGGACTGTTTCTTCATCCCAGGGGTACATATCGAAGTTTTGTACCATCTCAAAATAGGAAACGGTCACGCCGCCGGCATTGCACAGGAAATCGGGAATAACATGCACGCCATTTTTGTACAGTATATCGTCGGCTTCCGGTGTGGTAGGTCCGTTTGCCAGTTCCGCAATAATCTTAGCTTTAATTTTACCGGCATTCTTTTCAGTGATGACATTTTCGATTGCCGCCGGAATAAGAATATCAACATCGAGAGTAAGAATTTCCTCATTGGTAATGTGTCTGCCATCCTTCATATTACACACCGACGTTGTCTTCTCTTTGCAAGCTAAAGCCTCTTCCGGGTCAATACCATCAGCACAGAACCGCCCACCTTTACTGTCACAAACTGCCACTATTTTTGACCCGAACAATTCCTGGCACAACTTTGCGGCATAGTAACCGGCATTTCCATAGCCCTGAATAGCAAATGTCGCTTTGCTCAAATCCATCTTCAGCACTTTCGCTGCTTCACGGATAGTTGCCATACCGCCGCGTGCTGTTGCATCACCGCGTCCCTTCGAACCACCGATGGGAATAGGTTTGCCGGTAATGACGCCGAACTGACTCTTACCGACTATGGTGGAATACTCATCCATCATCCATGCCATAATCTGCGGGGTGGTGTAAACATCCGGCGCAGGGATATCTCTCTCAGGCCCGATGAATTGGAATACATGCCTGATGTAAGCACGGCTTAATCTCTCTAATTCACCCTTGGACAAAGCCTTCGGGTCACAAATGACGCCGCCTTTGGCGCCTCCCAGCGGAATATCGACCATAGCGCATTTCCACGTCATCCATGCAGAAAGAGCGCGCACGGTATCGACTGTCTCCTCAGGGTGGAAACGGATACCGCCTTTGGCAGGTCCTCTGGCATCGTTATACTGTATCCGGAATCCTCTGAACATTCTCATAGAGCCATCATCCATGAGGACGGGTATGGAGACGTGTAATTCACGCATCGGGGTTTTAATAAAAGCAGTAATCTGGGGGTCAAGTTTCAAAATTTTCGCGCAATTGTCAATCTGTTCCTGCACAATTTCAAAAGAATTAAGTTTCGCCACTTTTTATGTACTCCTTCTTATTATCATATGATTTTTATTATCTTTAAGCGCTAAACGGTCAATATTTTTGTCCCTATTCTCTAATCGATATCCCCCTTTCCTTAAGATATTTCTTGGCTTCCGGTATAGTAATTTCCCCGAAGTGGAAAACGGAAGCCGCCAGCACTGCGGCTGCCTTGCCTTTTTTCACTGCTTCATAAAGATGTTCCAGTTTACCGGCGCCGCCGGAAGCAGTAATCGGCAACCAGACTGCATCTGCCACTGCCCTTGTCATCTCGATGTCATAACCCTCTTTAGTACCATCGGCATCTCTACTCGTCAGCAGAATTTCACCGGCGCCCAGAGAAGCGACCTTCTGCGCCCACCAGACAACGTCCATTCCTGTCTGTTCGTCACCGCTATTGATGACAACCTCAAGCCGCGGGATATGTCCCGCCGGCGGATTCTTTTTACCATCGATTGCCACAACTAAATGGTCTCGTCCGAATTCTTTAACCGCCTGAGCAATCAATTGCGGATTTTGGACCGCTGCTGTATTGATCGATACTTTGTCCACGCCCATATCGAGCAGGGCTTTCATATCTTCCAGACTATTGATGCCGCCGCCCACTGTGAATGGCACTGTAGTCACATCCCGCACTTTTTTCACCCAGTCCAGCCTCGTCTTCCGATTCTGCACGGTAGCAAAAATATCCAGAAATACCAGTTCATCGGCTCCCTGCTGGCAGTATGTCTGCGCCGCTTCCACCGGGTCGCGGGCATCCTTCAGGTCAACAAAATTGATGCCTTTGACCACCCTGCCTTCTTTGATATCCAGACATGGTATTATTTTGACCATTTCTGTACACCTCCCTAAAGGTCGCTTATTTTTTTCAGGCTCTGGTAGCTTACCAATGTGCTCATAGCGTGGCTGTCCGCTTCAATGCCTGCCTCTTCAGCGGCGGCAACCGGGTTTAAACCACCCAGCAGGACAATACCGATACGATTGAGCTCTACGGGTATTTCACAAACCGGCTCGCTGGCATTACCCAGCAGTAACACACCGCCGATACCTACCTCTTTCATTTGCGCAACGACTGTTTCCACGATGGGACGGCAAATCGCCGGAATCTCCCGGTAGTTTGCCAGGAGTTTTCCTTCACCCTTTTTTGCCACTTCCAGAACCGATGTCATTCTGGCGCGGATAAAAACCTCGGACGGGTCCATGGAAGACCCGGCATAATTAATCAATTCGACAAAGCGCAAAGGCGTGTGATGCTTAATCTCGATAATCCCCCCGAAGCGTGAGTCCATCGGTATGCCGGCTTTCAATAACGTACCGTTGATGACAATACTGCAAATGGTAGCCAGTGCAATTTTACCTTTCGGGACAACGGCATCACCTATTTTTTCACCCGCGCTGGCAGTCATCACCAGATTGCTGACACACAAACTTTTTTCAAAAATAGGTTTCATTATGCCCAGCGCTTCCCCGAATTTTTCCTCGGGGAAATAGGAAACATTAACCGGCACCAACCCGGAACGTCTATTGGGGTCGAAATTGGTGCGGAACGCCAGCAATTCAATCCTGGAGATGGCAAAACCGACTTTGTCTCTGACCAGGGCGCTTTTCAACTCCTCGGCACCGGATTCTGTAATCAGACGGCCGTCTCGTCCTATCAGACTGGTCAAGCCGCGCTCGTCCATTATCTTGAGATGATAGCGCACTGCCCTCTCCCCGAGTTCGATGCCGTATGATTTCAATTGCTGTGCAATAACTCTGGCGCCGAGGGGTTCCTTCGAGTCCTGCAAAACCTTCAGAATTGCAATTACTTTCCGTTTAACGTCTTGAACTTCTGCGCCAATCATTTTTCTATCACC
>JAQTPO010000037.1 GCA_028712845.1 Dehalococcoidales bacterium
TCTGCAACCAATGACGGGCATCTCTGCATAAATATGAATGCTACAAGTGACGAGGCGCTTAAAGAAGCCGGTATTATGAACGCACGTGCACTGGTGGCGGCACTGGGTAGTGACGCAGATAATCTATACGTAACGCTCTCTGCAAAGAGTCTGCGACCCGACATTTTCGTGGTGTCGCGCGTCGATAATGAAGAATCGGAAGCAAAATTAAAGAGGGCAGGGGCTGACCGTACAATGTCGCCTTACGGCATCGGGGGACACCATTTAGCAATGCTCACTCTGAAGCCCCTGGTAGTGGATTTTATCGACACGACAATGAATCACCGTGGGCAGGAACTCACACTTGAAGATGTGGGAATTATGGATGGTTCATCTATGGCAGGCATTACTGTCCAGGAGGGCATTAAACGTATAAACGGAGGACATATACTGGCTATAAAGAAAAAAAGTGGACGTTTAATCACGAATCTTCCTCCAGAAATGATTATTGAGTCTGGTGATGAGCTGGTAATGATGGGCACAAGAGAACAGTTGAAGCGGGTAGAAGACTTGACATAATATCTATACGATTGACCATCGAACAGAACTAAAGTTATAATGAATCTTACGGGTCCGTAGCTCAGTGGTAGAGCGGTCGGCTCATAACCGATTGGTCGCAGGTTCGATACCTGCCGGGCCCACCAACGTATCCGATACACAGAACTGGTACCCTGTCTTCAGCCGTGCCACCGGGCAAACCATGTATTGAAGCCGTCGCCAGAATTAGTCGGTAATGTATGGAAAGTCTGGAAAGTAAATCAGGCGTTTGCAAATTATACCATCTTCGTAACTAGTGTAGTAATTTAATCTTATCTGGACTCTTATGTTTACCGCTATAATCATCGGAGGGTATCGTTCCTTCCCATCGGTCAGCCATTCTATTCCCTTCTCATTATCGTAACGTGCTATGTATATTACGTGGTTGTTTACATCTTGAACAAATCCCATTCATTATTTTGAGTTTCGCAACAAGCTCAAGATTGAGCGTTATGAACCTTAGGAAACTCGGCTAAAAAGGCCAGTGGAATGTTATTGAAAATACTCTGTAGCGTAATACGCTTCTTTTGAAGCTGGATTGTTCTAGATATCGTCCCTTTGTATTGGCTACTATGGCATTGACAAGGTTATTGAGTATGGTTAAACTCAGAATGTAAATTACGGCTTAAAAATGTGTAGCATTGAAAGGGTTAGTGAATTATGTCCCTCATACCGGACTTCGAAATAGGTTTGTGGAATGCTTGGTTGTTCATGATCATATTCCCACTCCAATGGCTGGCAGTGCTTATCGTTCCCAAGAATATCGCCGAGAGGACCAGCCATGCTCCAGAAATCATTCAAAGCCGACAAGAAAGGATCATGGCGTTTCTCACTCAGGGATTCTGGATCGGTGCGACTCTCTACTCCATCTTCGTGCCATTTAGAGTAGGGACACCATGGCTCTGGATAGGACTGGCGTTGTTTATCACCGGTCTCGTAACACTCATTCTGGCAACAGTTTCCGTCGCCGGTACGCCTGCGGACAAACCATTCACATCCGGCGTTTACCGGTTCTCCCGCCATCCGATGTATCTCTCTATGATATTTGTCTACCTCGGGGTGAGTATCGCCGCCGCTTCCTGGCTGTTTTTGCTCATTACTGTAATCACATTTTTCCTGCAACTTTACCAGGCGAAAAAGGAAGAAAAATATTGCTGTAAGGAGTTTGGCGACACTTACCGTGAATATATGCGCCGGACAGCAAGATGGATAGGCATACTTAAATTGACAACAAATTTTTTCACCCAACCAAGACGCTTCAACACGCCGAAGTACATCAAGAAAGAGTGATGGTGCATATGAGTAAACTTACGGGATACTCTTTTTAACTCACGCTGGTATATTTTCTCGGCTTCTTCTTCGTTAACATCGGCTCCCTTAACTACCATATCTCTAATGACACTTTCGGCACAGTCCCGAACAGTAGCCCGGGCAAGGGCTTCATTGTATGTTACTGAGACAATTTAAATTATGGTAAAGAGGTAAGAACCGGTGTCACTATTGAAGGCAGGTAAGCGAACATCTTTACTGCAACCTCAGCAAGTCGCATTGCATAGTCCGGGACAATACCCAGCAGTATGACACCCAGACAGCAGAGCAAAAGAGCCACTCGGAGCGCTCCGGAAGAAGGAACCTTACCCTCGAACTTTGGTTCATGAAACCACATTACCTTCACTACCCTGAGATAATAGTAGGCTGATATGACACTGTTCAACACGGCAATTATGACCAGCCATAATAGATTTTGCTGCACAGCGGCGCTGAAGATAAAAAACTTAGCCATAAAGCCCGCAGTCGGCGGAATGCCGGTCAGAGAAATCAGACAGAGTGTCAAGGCTAATGATAGCAGTGGCGCTCTCTTCCCCATACCGGCATAATCATTAATGTGGTCGCTTTTTACTTTATTTGAGATAGCAATAACCGCGATGAAGGCTCCCATGTTTGTTACTGCATAACCTGCCAGGAAAAAGAGAAGACTGCTTTGCCCCATAACATCCGTACTCGGCGAGAAACCCATTGTAGCAATGCCCAGCATAATATAACTTGCCTGAGCAATGCTGGAATAAGCCAACATACGTTTGATATTGGTCTGTGGTATAGCAATGACATTGCCTACCGTCATCCCTATAGCCGAAAGGACAGCGAATATCATTCCCCAATCCTGACTCAGCCATGTGTGTAAATTGAATGCAGTGAAGAAAACACGCAGAATGACCGCAAAACCAGCCGCCTTGCTGGCAACCGAGAGGTATGCAGTAATTGGAGTCGGCGCACCTTCGTAAACATCGGGAACCCACATCTGGAAGGGGAAAGCCGCAATCTTAAAACCGAAACCTGCGATGAGTAATACTATGCCCAGCATAAGCCCAGGACTAGCGACGCTACCATGTAAAGAAAGAGTTTGAATAACTTGTGCAATGTCTCCCAGTTGTGTTTTGCCAGTGAAGCCGAAAACGAATGCCATTCCATAAAGCAATACGGCTGATGCAACTGCTCCAAGCAAAAGATATTTCAGTGAAGCTTCGGTAGATTTCTGGTCTTTCATAAAACCCACCAAGGCATAAAGAGATATACTGGTCAGTTCCAGCGCAATAAAGATAGAAATGAATTCTGTTGCCGCCGACATAAGCATCATACCCAGTGTAGATAGAAGCACCAGAGCGTAATACTCGCCCTGAAACTGAGCGAATCTGGATACATAATCTACGGAAGCCAGAACGACTAATGCTGAGACACACAGGAATAAAAGTTTGAAGAACAGGGCGAAGTTATCCACTGCCAGCATATTATTGAAGATGGCTTGCGGGTTCCCTCCCCATGAGGCAATGGTAAAGCCGGCGGCTATCGCCAGACCAGCCAAGCTAATTACCACCAGCCATCCCTTCCGCTGGATAAACAGGTCAAGCAAAATTATTACAACCGCACAAGCTAGTATAGCCAGTTCCGGTACCATTAAAGTAAGATTCAAAGATTTACTCCTGCTGTGGCTATGATAATTATCATTGGTTCTTATCTCTTCTTATCGACCTAGTAAGCTCACGATTGGGGTAATCCCTGTTTTAATAACATTGGTCAGTATGGATGGGTACAAGCCAACCAGGAAAATCAGAACAATGAAGATAGCTGAATACACCCTTTCTAACCTGTCTGCATCTTTAGTCCCATCGAATTTGTCATGTGCGGGACCATAAAAAACCCGTTGCAGTAACCACAAAATATATCCAGCTCCCATCAAAATGCCCAGTATAGCGATTACAGTGAAAATTCTGGCAAGGGGGATGGTACTCTGAAAACTGCCTAAAAAGGTCATAAATTCAGCAATAAAACCACTGGTAGTAGGCACTCCCATTGCTCCCAGTCCGGCGATTGTGAAGATTACTGTTATCAGCGGGAGCTGACGCGCCAATCCACCCAGCTTACTGATATCACGTTCGTGGGTATTATGCATGACTATACCGGCGGTGGCAAATAGAAGTCCCGTGATAATGCCGTGGCTGAACATCTGCATAGTGGCACCAACCAGACTTACCTGAGTCAAGGAAAAAATGCCCAGCAAGACAAACCCCATATGACTGATGCTACTGTACGCAATCAGTCGTTTGATATCGGTCTGCTTTAACGTGACTGCGGCGCCATACACTATATTAACCACCGCTAGAGCCAGTAATATTGGGGCAAACTGACGGGCGACATCAGGGAAAATGGAGACACAGACACGTATCATTCCGTAACCACCCATTTTAAGTAAAGTTCCCGCCAGCACTACGCTCACGGCTGTTGGCGCATCCGTGTGGGCATCAGGTAGCCATGTATGAAATGGGAAGACAGGAAGCTTAACGGCAAAACCACCGAGAAGCAGGAAGAACATTAACGCTACCGGGATAACCGGTAAAAATGAACCGATTCCGCTTCTGGTTATTTCGACCATACTGAGACTGCCGGTAGTGAAGTACACACAAAGGATGCCGGCTAACATCATAGCACTCCCGAACAAAGTGTAAAGGACATACTTGAGTGCTGAGTATTCTTTTCTGCCTGAACCCCAGATGGAAATTAAGAAGAACATAGGGATAACTTCTATTTCCCAAAAGATGAAGAAGAGCAGGAGGTCGAGAGAAGCGAATACACCCAGAATACTCATTTCCAGCACCAGAAGCCAGGCAAAGTACTCCCTCGGGCGGAGGTCTATCTTCCACGAAATCAGCACGACCAGGAAACCAAGAAGCGCCATCAATAGGAACAAGGGCATACTTAAACCATCCAGCCCCACATGGTAATTAGCATTAATTAAGGAAATCCAGGATAGTTTTTCCTCGAATTGTATCACTCCTGCCATAGCTGATGACCTATCGAAATTGAAGAATAGTACGATGGCTAAAACCAGAGGGATAAAGGTGAAAAAAGCCGCGATATACTTAATAAGTTTCGCTCGAGAATTGGACAAAAAAGCTATTATGATTGCTCCCAGAGCAGGGAGGAAAATTATCAATGAAAGCCAATTAAAATTCAATCCACTACCCCCTATGTGTATTTACCTGTTAACCAAATATAAACAGCCCGACAATTAAAGCGATGATACCCAGCCCTATAATTAAGCCATAAAACTGTAACTGCCCGGTCTGTGTTTTTCGCATAGTTTTGCCAGCAAGCAATGTCGTGTCAGCCACCCCTTGCACCGCTCCATCCACAGCCTTTTTATCGAATGATAGCAACTTCCCGAAAAAGTCACGCACAATAATTTTTTGTATCAGGTTGGTATTGATGCCACCATCAATACATTTGCTGTCAAAGAAATGAAAGGCGGCAAAAAGACCATTCATCAGGACTTTTTTCACAATCATTTTTTCATATAACTCGTCAATCCAGTATTTGTTGTAGAACAGTTTATACAATGGCGCGAAATGTTTCCCGATAGACCCTGCCGACAACCATTTGGCGCTATAGATAGCATACGCCAGAAAAATACCAAGCCCAGCCAGGAGCAGAGAGAGCCAGGGTAGCGGGTGTGCGAAGATGCCAAAAAGTCCTTCAACGAAGCTGTATGTTTCCCCGTGACCAAAGAAGGTGCTGAAGCCTCCGGTAATATTGAAAAAGCCGGAACCTATAGCCAGTACCGCCAGAACTATCAAAGGAACTGTCATCACAGGTGAGGATTCATGAAGGTGTTCTTTACCGCGATACTTCCCGCCGAAGGTCATAAAGACCACGCGGAACATATAGAAAGCTGTCATAAATACGGTTATCATCGCCAAAACAAATATAATAGGTTGATTCTCAAGAGCACGAACCAGTATTTCATCCTTACTCCAGAATCCGGAAAGAGGCCAGATACCAGCAAGACTTAACGCCCCGATTAAGAAGGTGGCATAGGTACGTGGCATTACCTTGCGCAATCCGCCCATTTCTTTCATATCAAAGGTTTTGGTGGCATGATTTACACTGCCGGCGCCGAGGAATAGCAATGCCTTAAAGAAAGCGTGATTAAACAGATGAAAGATGCCCACTGCCACGCCACCAGTAGCTAAGCCGAGCATCATATAACCAAGCTGGCTGAGTGTGGAATAAGCCAGAACACGCTTAATGTCATTCTGCACTAAACCGATAGATGCGGCGAAAATAGCGGTGAAACCACCGATAATAGCTACGGTATTTAAGGCAGTGACTGAATGTTCGAAAAGTGGATAAGTACGAGCAACCAGAAAAACACCGGCGGCAGCCATCGTAGCGGCATGAATCAGGGCACTGACCGGTGTAGGACCTTCCATAGCGTCCGGTAACCATACATGAAGCGGAAATTGAGCCGATTTACCTACCGCCCCAGCAAATATACCAATGGCTCCCCAGGTGAGAACGCTACCTGCTAGCACCCCGCTGATTGCCATGCCATGCAATTCGGCAATATCAAACGTTCCAGTATGAGCATATAAAAAGATTATACCTGCCAGGAATCCAAAATCCCCGATGCGGGTGACGATGAAAGCTTTTTTTGCCGCATTAGCGGCGGAGGGACGGTGGAACCAGAAGCCAATCAACAGATAAGAGCACAATCCCACCATTTCCCAAAACATAAATACCAGGATTAAACTGTCAGCCAGCACCAGCCCAAGCATGGCAGTGGTAAAGAGAGACATTACTGCATAATAACGGTGATAACCGGCATCGCCTTTCATATAACCCTGAGAATATATCTGCACCATTAAGCTAACTACGGTAACAACAATCAGCATTACTGCCGTGAGCGAATCTACCAGCAGTCCCAGATGAATCGTAGCTCCGCCTTCGATAATTATCCAGCTAATGTCCGGTACTGCTAACTCGTGGTGCGGTTCGCCGAGCAGGGTAATTAGCACCCAAATCGAAAGAAGCAGTGAAGTGGAGACTGCCGCAATAGTAACATAGCCGGCGATTTTCGGTTTGTCCTTAAAGAAGGGTTTCAGTATTAAAGATACCACTGCAAAGGAAAGCAGCGGTATCAGGAAAATAAACCACACTAATTGATTTTGCATATTTTTACCATTTCATCAAATCGATTTTACCTGCGTCAATTGTCTCGCGACTACGATAGATGGCGATGATTATTGCTAATCCCACAGCCGCCTCAGCAGCGGCTACTGCCATTGTGAAAAGAGCAAATACCTGCCCGATTAATTGCAGTGGCACGATATAGAGAGAGAACGCCACCAGAGCTATATTCGCCGCATTTAGCATAATTTCGATACACATCAAAATAACTATGGCATTATGTTTTGTTAGCGCGCCAAATAATCCGATGCAGAATAAAATGGCTGACAGTATTAAGTAGTGTTCTAGACCTATCGACATCATTTCTTAGCCTTCACTAAAACGATAGCGCTGATAACAGTGGCAAGTAGAAGAATCGGGATAATTTCCAGAGGTAAAATAAAACCACCTTTGCCAAAAAGCCTGATTGCCAGTGTGGAAGTACTACTAGCCGAGTCAGGTTGTAAATTAGTTATTTGCCATTGTGTATTAAATATGGCATAGCCTATCCCTACGAATAACAGGATGACTATAATTAAGGCAGGTATCTGTAATTTATTGGATGGACTGCCGATGGTGACTTCTCTGGTCAACATGATTGCCAAAATGATTAATATCCCGATGGCGCCGATATAAATCAGAACTTGAATTGCCGCCAGAAAATCCGCATTCAGTAAGATATAGACTCCTGCTATAGCCAGGAAGCCCAGAACAAGCAACATAGCGGCTCTGAATATATTACGCAGTAACACCACGCCTAAAGCAGCGCTGACAGCAGTTACGGCTAATATCCAAAAAGCAATTACTTGTCCCATTTACTTCCTATCAATTAATAAAGTCTGTTTCGGCAATTTTGCCTCATTTTCTGTATTGTAATAACCACTGGGCTTGTTTTTCTCCGACGGTGCCATACCTTCTCCAGACAATATGAACTGCTGTCGCGTGTAAGCGGCTTTTTCGTAATCATAACTCATCCATAAGCACTTCTGGGGGCAAGCCTCTACACATAAACCGCATGAGATGCAAAGCCCGATGTCCAACTCTATCTTGTCAACTTTCAATTTCTTGTTTTCATCTCTAGAAGTCTCTATTTTAAGACAGCCGACCGGACAAACCCGGCTACAAGCGCCGCAGGCAATACATTTATCTTTATCCCAGATAAGCTGATTCCCCCGAGTCCGGCGGGAAACGATGAGTTTTTCTTCCGGATATTGTGTGGTGATAGGTCTGCGGAAGAGATGCTTAAAGGTTAATGCCATCCCTTTTGCAATGCCGTTACCATATCGCTCAAACTTCAACTTTGTCTCCCTTGAGCCGGTAAAATTTAGACCACAGTAGTATCAGAACTGCTGTTATGGCAAAATTTATAACTACTATCACCCATGGTGAAATATTTGGCAAAACAACTACCTGCAACCCGGTAATGATTAAGTTAATCAGCGCCAGTGGCAAGAGGAATTTCCAAGCAAATCCCATTACCTGGTCAATCCGCAAACGCGGGAGAGTGGACCGCACCCAGATAACTAATAAGAAGACTCCTATAAGTTTAATCAGAAACCAGAGAACGGGGGGCAGTAGAGGACCCCGCCACCCGCCAAGGTATATGGTGGCAATTATGGCTGAAATAGCCAGCGCTTCAGCGTATTCCGTAAGGAAAAACAGGGCAAATTTGATTCCGGAGTACTCGATATTGAAACCAGCGACAATTTCCGACTCTGCTTCCAGAAGGTCAAAGGGCGAACGGTTAATCTCAGCCAGAGCCGCCAGAAAGTAGATAATAAATCCCAATGGTTGTAACAAGATAAAGGGAATATTTTGTGCTCCCACAATATTGTTCATCGATAGATTACCGGTAAGCAACACCACGCCGATAATCGATAGCGCCAGCGGGATTTCATAACTCACCACCTGAGCAATCATACGCATAGCGCTAATAAGGGCATATTTGTTATTGGAGCTCCAGCCAGCCATCAGTATGCCGATTACACTTACGGAACTGACCGCCACGATATAAAGAATGCCAATATTGATATCAACCAGCGCCGCTCCGTTCTGGAACGGTATGACCGCAAAAATCATTAAAACCGGGATAAAGGCAATTGCCGGGGCTAACAAATGCAATAATTTATCTGCTTTGTCAGGAACAATGTCTTCCTTAATCAAAATCTTCACGGTGTCAGCCACAGGCTGAAAAATACCGAATGGACCGGTGCGGTTGGGCCCGATGCGGATTTGGAATCGCCCCAGTACCCTTCTTTCGATATATATAAACGCCATAACCCCCAGTATCACAAAAATAAAGAGAATAACAATGAAAATTACCATGTGGCTCCAGAACCCGGACGGCCACTCCGGTGGTAATGCGGTGGCGAGCAGGGCGGACGGATTCATATTGTTACTAAAGACAACCACTACCTGTCCACCTCCCCTACGCAGATATCGATACTGCCGAAAATGACCATCGCATCTGCTATTTTTACGCCGATGATTAAATCCCTCAATGCCGTCAAATTTATTAGTGACGGTGGTCTAATGTGTAAACGATAGGGATTAGTGGAACCATCTGATACCAGATAAAACCCGAGCTCCCCTTTCGGTCCTTCAATATACCCGTAGGCTTCACCTTTAGGCGGGCGAAACACCCGCGGTACTTTGGACTGGATTTCACCCTGTGGCAATTGCTCTATCGCCTGATTGATAATACGGATGCTTTGCCGCATTTCCTCGATTCTTACGCGATAGCGGTCATAAACATCCCCCACCATGCCGATTGGTACATCAAAATCAAAACGGTCATAGATTGAGTAAGGGTTTGACTTGCGAATATCCCATTTCACGCCACTACCACGGAGCACAGGGCCGGCAGTTGAGTAATTAATCGCTGACTCCCTAGATAAGATACCGACATTTTTAGTCCGCACCAGCATTATCTCGTTCTCAGC
This sequence comes from Dehalococcoidales bacterium, assembly GCA_028712845.1. Next base: position 10,020 of record JAQTPO010000037.1, read on the forward strand.
CAAGAGCTGGTCATACTCGGCAATAAAGCCGGGCAGGCTGGCAATGAATTTTTTCAGGGCAGGAAGAAACTCCTCAGGAATATCCTGACTCAAGCCGCCAATGCGCATATAGTTATAGGTAAGTCTTTGCCCGCAAACCATGTCAAAGAGGTCAAGAATTTTTTCTCTTTCACGGAACATATAAAGCAGGGGAGTCATAAAAGCGCCCAAATCATTCAAGAGAAATCCGACTGCCATCAGGTGGCTGGAAATCCGCATCAGCTCTGCCATAATGACCCGCAGATACTCAGCGCGTTCCGGCACCTGAATTCCAGCTAATTTCTCTACCGCCATAACATAGGCTTGATTGTTGGTCATCGATGTCAGGTAGTCCAGTCTGTCGGTAAAAACAATGTTTTGGGTATAGGTGTGCCTCTCCGCCAGTTTTTCGATACCGCGATGAAGGTAACCAAAAATCGGTTCCATATCATGGATAACTTCCCCATCGAGCGTAAAACGCATCCGAAACACCCCGTGGGTACTGGGGTGCTGGGGACCGGCATTCACAACAAACGGTTCGGTTTTAAATGTCATTGATGCTTAAAATCCTTACGTAGCGGATGGCCATGGAAACCATCCCAGAGGAAAATACGTTTCAGGTTGGAATGTCCTTCAAAGTTAACCCCCATCAGGTCATAGACTTCTCTCTCCTGAAAATCAGCGCCTTTCCACAGGCTAACCACCGAAGGCACGACGGGATTTTCACGAGTAGCACATCTCGCTTTCAGCGTCAGACTATGGTTGTGCTCAAGAGAGATTAAGTAATAAATCACATCGAAGTGACTCTGATAATCAACAGCGGTGATATAACTAAGGTAGTCAAAACCAAGAGCGGGAGTATTTTTCAGGAAGGAGGCTATCTCAAACAAAAACTCACCTTTGACAATAATGATATTTTCATCCGGTTCAGCGATACATCCGGGAAATTTTTCCTCTAATCTAGGGGCTATTTCTTGGACGGGTAGCACTAAGGTCATGACTGGGCCTTTTTCTTAGCAATACTCTGGCGACTTATCTTTTTGTGCAACATCTGTATTCCATGAAGTAAAGCCTCGGGTCGCGGCGGGCAACCCGGCACATAGACATCGACGGGCACTATCAGGTTAACGCCGGGGACGACACTGTATGAGTTATGGAATAGTCCTCCACTGATGGCACAGGAACCCATTGCGATTACCCACTTCGGTTCCGCCATCTGTTCATAGATACGCTTGAACTGGGGTACCATTTTCCATGTCAGGGTGCCTGATACAATCAACAGGTCAGCTTGACGTGGTGAAGGACGGAAGATTTCCATACCAAAGCGGGAGATATCAAACCGGGAAGAAGCCGTCGCAATCATTTCAAAGGCGCAACACGCCAGCCCGAAGTTCACGGGCCATACCGAGGAAGAACGCGCCCAGTTAATTACAGCATCTGCTGATGCCAGCAAAACATTACGAGTAATACCTTCTTCCTGCCATCTGTCAGGGTCAGGAATAGGGTGCTTGTACTGATACCTTGCCGCCTCAATAACCTCACCTTCCGACTTGTCCAATTCTACGCCGGAATAAATACCAGGTTGTGAAATTTCGTTTATTTCCATTCCAGCGCTTTCTTCTTCCATGCATAAATATAGCCAACAACGATGATGAAAACAAAGAAAATTATGCTAATCAGAGCAGTACCGCCTAACTGCTTCAATTGAACTGCCCATGGATAAAGAAAAACAACCATGACATCCAGTGTTAAAAATATCAGCGCATAAAAATAATAGCGGAAATTAAACTGAATCCATGTTTTACCGACGGTCTCCATACCGCATTCGTAGATATTGTTCTTGATGGGATTGGGTTTGTGTGGGACGACGCGGAAGTATCTGAGGATAATAGGGACAGCGATAGCAATCACCGCAAACAATATAGCTGCCAGCAGGAGATACGCAATATAACTATAATCAGTCGACAATTGTTACTCCTGTAAGACTAGATTATAAAGCATTATACTGCATTCTAAAACGAAATATCCAATCTATCCCCTGAAATCCTTCAATCTATAAAGTAAAATATTTGTTACAATTGGTTACACCTGTGTAAAAATAGATTTTTGACAAATATCATAATATGTTTATACTGGTAATAGTAAATCGGGCGGAAAGGGATGAACACTGACTTGAAAGTAAAAGGGGAACCGCAAAATTATACTCCTGAAGAAGCGGCTTTACTGGTCCGTCTCAGGGTACTTGTCGCTATGCGATGGATTGCTATCCTCGGTGTGCTGGCTTCCACGCTAGTTGCATCATTATTATTTCATATCGGTTTTCCGACAATTCCCGTGTACATTATTTGTTTGTTTTTGATTATATATAACCTGATATTTTTTGTCCAGGCGCAGAATCTCAAGAAAAACCCACCCGGACATATAACCAAAAAGGCTCTCGAGTATAGCTATCTTCATATCATGCTAGACCTGTTAACACTTACCGTCCTGATTCATTTTACCGGCGGAATAGAAAATCCTTTTATCTTTTATTTTGTTTTTCACGCGATTGCGGCAAGCATATCGCTTAACCAGCGCTCGACTTACGCGCTGGCTACTCTGGCACTGGCTCTGGTCTTGCTATTGGTCGGCATGGAATACGCGGGATGGATACAACACTACAATCTACAAGGTTTTTTTGACCCCACTTTATACCGCAAAATAAGTTATGTTTTGCCGGTCCTCGTTGCACTATCGTCTGTGCTTTACGGCGCTACCTACATGACCACAGCTATTTCCGGCGAACTAAAAAGGAGACAGCGCCAGGTGATGCAACTAGATGCTGAACTCCTTGAGAAAAAAACAGCGGAAATTTCCAGAGAGAAAGAGATGCAGGAAAAGCTGAGTAGAGCTTATCAGGAGCTGAGTCAATCCCACCAACAGCTAAAGGAAAGTCAGGAGCAGTTGATTCAGGCTGAAAAACTAACTTCGCTGGGGCAGTTAGCCGCATCCATCGCTCACGAAGTTAACAACCCTCTTTCCGGCGTCCTGATTTATACGCAATTGCTGGCAAAGAAGATGAAAGGTGATGGAGTGTCCAGAGAAATTGCTTTAGAGTACTTGTCCAAGATGGAAGCAGAACTCAACCGAAGCACGAAACTGATTAGAAATCTACTGGATTTTGCGCGGCAATCACCGCCGGCTTTCCGTCAGATTAACATCAACGAAGTTGTTAACCGGGCTTTCGACCTTGCCGCCCACACCGCTAAGATGCAGAAGGTTCTAGTAATCAAGGAGCTAGAATCATCATTGCCTGATGTGACAGCTGACTTCGACCAGCTACAACAAGTCTGCACCAATCTGATATTGAATGCGATTCAAGCGATGCCCGAAGGTGGCAAGTTGACCATCCGCACCTCTGTTGACAAAAATTACCTTAAAATAGTAGTCCAGGACACGGGTTATGGCATTTCTCCAGATAATATGCGCAAGTTATTTACACCATTCTTCACCACCAAGCAAGAAGTGAAAGGGGTGGGTCTCGGACTGGCAATCTCTTACGGTATTATCCAGCGCCACTACGGCAGAATCGATGTACAGAGTAAAGAAAAAGAGGGAACGACTTTTACCGTCTATCTACCACTGAAATTCGAGGAACTAAAGTGACAGATAAAAAACACAATTGTCGCCTTTACCGAGCTATGGTATGATAAAACTCACAGGCATTGATTAGCAGAATTTAATCAAAATTTACCGTGCGATTCAGGGAATACTCTATGGAGGTGAAATCCAGCCATGAAACCAATATTAGTCGTTGATGATGAAGCGATTGTAAGAGAATCAATCAGGGACTGGCTCAAAGATTCCGGATACCAGGTGAGGGTGGCTGAGAGCGGTGAGGAAGCCCTTAAATTAATAGAAAAACATAACTTCGGGGTTATGATTCTGGACTTGAGATTACCGGGGATGAACGGTATAGATGTACTGAAGAAAGTGAAAGTGCTAAAACCAAATATCAAGTCTATTGTCATCACCGCTTATCCAACAATGCTGACGCAGGAAGAGGCGACCAAATTAGGAGTCATCGACTACATGGTTAAACCCATTTTACCTGATAAGCTGGAAGGACTAATACTGGAAACCCTAGATAAAGCGGAAGACGAAAAATAAGCTTGCGTTTGGCAACTGCGTGCCACAATCTGAGCCTGAACCAACGCAAACCATAAAAATAATGGATAGAAAACCCCACTGCCACATCGGTTATTATTGCTGATGAGGTCCGGGAGATACTAATAAGATATCTCAACCCATTCAATATATTGACAAACG
>JAQTPO010000038.1 GCA_028712845.1 Dehalococcoidales bacterium
AGAAGAACCATGGCGGAGCGTGGCGCAAAATATCCAGCGCGGCGCCATAAATCTGAATAAACGCATCGGGGAACTTCTTGATCTTGCGCGGGGTGAAATCGGCATGTTGCGTCTTAATTCCAAACGCGTAGATGTGCTCCTGTTGCTCCAGCAGATAGGCAACGAGATGTCTGTACTTGCATCGAGTAACGGGCAAACCATGAAGACTGAATTACCGGCATCTTTACCGTTACCATGGGCTGATGAAGACCGCCTGCGGCAGATAGTGCAAAACCTGGTGGTTAATGCCACAAAATTCACGCCGGAGGGCGGCACTATCACCCTGCGCGCAAAAGAACAGAACGGCTCGTTAGTCGTAGAAGTGCAGGATACAGGCCGCGGCATCCCGGAAGAAGAACAGCGAAGGCTGTTCCGTCCGTATCACCGCCAAGTAAGCGACCGCGAACACCTCAGCGGACTGGGACTCGGTTTGGCGCTTTGTAAGAACCTCGTACAACTACACGGCGGCAGAATCTGGGTAGAAAGTCAGGAAGGCAAGGGCGCTATATTTTCCTTTTCGATTCCGATATCTTCAATCGCACAACGGGCAGGAACTGCTATCTAGGAGCTAAACTATGAAAGTGCTGGTTATTGAGGACGATAAAGAGATTGTCGATGCTATATCACTTGCTTTCCAGATCCGCTGGCCTGAAGCGAAGGTAATTTCCACGCGGTTCGGACAAAAAGGCGTGGAACTCGTGGAAAGTGAAGCACCCGATATCGTAATCCTGGACCTGGGACTACCCGATATCACCGGTTTTGATGTTCTGCGCCAGATCAGACGCTTCTCTGCCGTGCCCACGATTATCCTCACCGTCAGGGCCGAGGAAGCGGACGTCGTCAAAGGGTTAGAATGGGGAGCAGATGATTACATCACCAAACCTTTCCGGCAATTAGAGTTATTAGCGCGTGTCAAATCGATGATTCGCCGTCACACGCCTACGGAAGAAAGCTCACTCGTATTCGGACAGCTACGTCTTGATACCGAGACTGCTCAATTACACATGGGTGATAAAGAAATCGCCCTGACCGTGACAGAGAACAATATACTCAGCCACTTGATGAAAAGCGCCGGACGTGTCGTTACCCATTCCAATCTGGCGGAGGCGGTCTGGGGTGATGATTACCCCGGCGCCACCGATAGTCTGAAAGTGCATATCCGCAGACTCCGCGAAAAAATAGAGGCGGCCCCTGGCAAGCCGCGTATTATTCTTACCAAGACCGGGATTGGCTACTTCCTTACCAAGCCGGATTAGCTCTTATCCCTGGTATCATCGCTAACCATAACCTTCCACGGTTGTATCACAATCAGCTTCAAAACTGTAACCTATTTTTTACCTGTGCTTAACTCACCTGTTACCTGCCCCCGCTTATCTTAATGCTCTCGTTACCTTACAACTATATAGTTATAAGTGAGAATAGATGAGGGGGGCACAAAATGAACAATGTAACAAAGTCAGTAAAAGTATTAGGCAAGATAGTCGATTTACTTCTGGGCAGTAATTTTGTCACACCGCTAGAACAGACTCTGACAGATCATCCGTTTATCGATTAACACCAGTAAGGATTACCCCGTTGGGACTAACGTCCCACGGGAATCCGTCTGGAAACCTGTTTCTTTTGCCGAAGTATTCCTCTCAAGCCTGCCAACTAAAACCGCAACCACTGTTTACAATTTCTCAGTTATCCGGTACATATTCTCATAAGCACTGCGGAACGCCGGGTCGGTCTTTTCCAGCTTCCCTCTAAGAGCATTCATTCTTTTCGCAAATTCCTGCTTGTCTTTGGTTTTTACCATATCCGCCCAGATTCCCGAGTTAAGCAAAAAGAGTTCTTCGATTTTACTGATACCGGGGAAATTCATCTGCAAAGAAGCGTAAAGCTCGGGGTCTTCGGAAATAACGCTTTCAATCAGGGTGTACAGTACCTTAAAAGTCGTTCCCCCGATTTTCTTCATTTCCTGGAATTTATCAAAGCTGAGCAAAGTATCAGCGGAGACAATAGCTATAAAATGCGCCAGTCCCAGGACCACTGACATCAGGTGGTCGTGCTCCTGCGGGGTCATAATAGAAACATTAGCCCCCCTCGCTTCAAGGTATTGCTTAACCTTATCGGCTAAAATGTTATCATTTTCACCGGTAGGCGTGAGGACGAAGTTCTGATTAGCAGTCCCCTTAGCGCCGGGCCCGAACACAGGATGGATACCCAGTATCGCCCCCCTTTTCAGATACAGGTGCATTAGCTCCACCGGCAGGGTTTTGAGCGAAGTGACATCGACAATTACCTGCTCATGACGTGTATGGGGCGCAATTTCCTTGACCACCGTTTCGAAAGTATCCAGCGGCACCGATAAGATAACCGCATCCGCCAGCTTAACCGCTTCGGTATTCGTAGCAACCGGCACTCCCAGTTTTTTCCCGGCAGCGCGCAGTTTCTCCTGATTCCTGCCGGTAATAACCACCTGCATCCCTTCTTTCAGCAGGTAGCTAGCGAACCACTGCCCCATTTTCCCGGAGCCGCCGATTATGGCTATTTTCACTGTCTATCCTCTCTTTTCGGGTTACATTGCTCTGGGATAAGAACCGAGGACTTTCAGGAACAGGGTGTGTTCCTCCAGCCTTTCCAGTGTATCCTTAACCGCCTTATCCTGATGATGTCCTTCAAAATCAAGGTAAAAATTGTATTCCCACGCTTTTTGGCGGGTGGGACGCGACTCGATTTTTGTCAGGTTCAGTCTGCTATCGGCAAATTCCTTGACGGCGCCGTAAAGAGCGCCCGGCTTATGTTTCACAGAGAAGACGACCGATGTCTTGTCTTTACCTGTCGGCGGCGAATCCTGCTTGGCAAGGATGAAAAATCTGGTGAAATTGTTCGGATTGTCTTCAATCTCACGGGCAAGGATTTTCATACCGTAGATTTCGGCGGCGCGGGCGGAAGCAATTGCGGCGCCGTCTGTAATATTCTGCTCCTTAATGAGCTTGACGCTACCGGCAGTGTCATAAGTGGGCACCAGCTCCCAGTTGAGATGCCGCAGGAATGTCTGACACTGTCCTAATGCCTGGGGATGAGAATAGACCCTTTTTATCGTGTCCAAACTCGCTTCAGGATGGGAAATAAGACAATGAACAATGCGCAGCTCTAACTCTCCGCAGACTTTGAGATTGGAGTTTAAGAGCAGGTCATAGACCCGATTGATACTTCCCTCCAGCGAATTCTCGATGGGCACGACGCCATAAGGCGCTTCACCTTTTTCAACAAGCTTAAAAACATCGTCAAAGCTTTCACAGGGTTTAGCGCTAACTGACTGTCCGAAATGCTGGAAAGCCGCCTCTTCGCTGTATGCTCCAATCTCGCCCTGAAACGCGACTACTATTCCCTGCACACTTTTCGAAGACTTGATAATCTGACGGTAGATAGCCTCAGTTTCCTTTTCATCCAGCTTCTCTTCACGGGCAATGCCCCTGATGTGAGCCAGCACCTTTTCTTCGCGGTTGGCGTCTTCGATAGGTTTGCCGCTTTTGTGCTTCTCTTTGCCGATCGATTTTGATTGCCTTACCCTTTCGGCAATAAGCCGCACAATTTTATCATCGACTTCATCGATATTTTTTCGCATTTCTTCCAGGCTCATTTAATTACCTCCGGGATGAGTCTCGCCCGCAGTGCATAGTCGCACAAAACGATTGCCAGCATCGCAGACACGACCGGCACTGCTCGGGGAACAATACAGGCATCATGCCTGCCCTGAATTTCCAGTTCGGCATTTTTCATTGTATCGATATTGACCGTTTTCTGTTTCCTGCTGATGGATGGCGTCGGTTTCACCGCCACCCTGAGGACAATCGGCATGCCATTACTGATGCCGCCCAGAATACCGCCGGCGTTATTCGTACCGGTCACGACTTTGCCGTGTTTGACGCGGAACGGGTCGTTATTTTCCGAACCTTTCCTTTCAGCCACAGCAAAACCGGCGCCAAAATCAACCCCTTTGACCGCCGGGATGGCGAACAAAGCCTTCGCCAGGTCTCCTTCCAGAGTATCAAAAACAGGCTCGCCCAACCCCGCCGGCACATTGAGGGCAATGCCCTCGATGGCACCACCGAGACTATCTCCTTCTTTTCTCGCCTGTTCGATAGCTTTCAACATTCTTTCCATGGCTTGCGGGTCGGCGCATCTTAGTTGATTATTATCTACCCTGCGGATTTCTGTCAGATTTGCGGCACCGGCTTTGATACCGCCGATTTCCACCGTGTGCGCAAGGACTTCGATACCGAGCGTTTCAATCAATTTCCGGGCGATAGCCCCTGCCATCACAAAACCGGCGGTGATTCTGCCGGAAAATCTGCCGCCGCCGCGATAATCATTGAATCCCCCGTATTTCATAAATGCGGTGAAATCCGCATGACCGGGACGGAGCAAAGCCCTGGTTTTCTCATAGCTACTGGAATCGGCATCCTCATTCCAAACTACCACACAAATGGGCGCGCCGGTAGTAGAGCCCTGAAAGACACCGGACAGAATATCCGCCTTGTCGCCTTCAGACCTTTTCGTTGATGCAATGCCTTTGCCCGGCTTCCTTTTGTCCAGTTCGGTCTGGATGTCTTTCTCACAAAGCGGCAGACCGGCGGGACAGCCATCGACAACGACGCCGACACACTTGCCATGACTTTCCCCGAAGCTGGTAACGGTGAAGATTTTACCCAGATTATTGCCCATCGGTTATCACTTTACCTCCCAGATTTTTGAAGACATCCCAGAATTCAGGATAGGTCTTGGCAACACATTCCGCCTGTCCGATTACCGTATCCCCAACGACCGCTCCCAGTAAACTGAATGCCATCGCAATACGGTGGTCGTTTTTACTATCGATAAAAGTGCCTTGGGGTTTACCGCCGGTAACGGTCAAGCAGTTGGCATCTTCATTAACCCCGATGCCCATCTTCACCAACCCTTCTTTCACTGCCGCTACCCGGTCCGATTCTTTGATTCTGGCTCTTTCTATGCCGGTAAACTCGCTGACGCCCTCTGCGACTGCCGCCAATACCGCTACTGTGGGTAAGAGGTCGATACAATCGGTCAGGTCGGCTTTAATCGCTTTCAACCTGGACTGCCTGACAATGATGGAATTCCTGCCGGCGGTCACGGCGGCTCCCATATCCTGCAGGAAACGGAGAAGCATTCTGTCTCCCTGCAAACTCTCGGTGTCCAGATTATTGACCTTAACCTCGCCTGCCAGCGCTCCCAGCGAGAGCAGGTAGGAAGCCGAAGACCAATCGCCCTCTACCCTGAATCTGGTTGGCTGGTATCTATGAGGCAATACCTCGAATGTATCGAGGCTGTCATTAAAAGCAACGGTAATGCCGAACCACTGCATTGCGTCCATTGTCATCATCACGTAAGGGCGCGATTCCAGCGGCGTCGTCAATTTGATAGTCATGCCTTCTTCGGCAAATGGCGCAATGTGCAGCAAAGCGGAAACGTACTGGGAACTGATATTGCCGGGCAGACTGGTGACGCCACCCTTCAATTTACCACCTATCACCGTCACCGGCGGCAGGTCGCCATTGCTGGAACACTGCACGCCCAGTTGTTGCAGCGCATCAATCAGTGTTTTAATCGGTCTTCGTGATAAAGTAGGCCCGGCAGTGAAATGACACTTTCCCGGAATAAGCGCACCGATAGCAGTCATAAACCGCAGGGTGGCAGCGGAATCGCCGCAAAGCAGGTCGGAGGACGACGCATGGAAATGACCGCCTTCCACCGTCCATGATTTTTTCTGCTGGCGGATGGAAACACCTATATTCTTCAGCACATTGGTAGCGGCAATAGTATCTTGAGAAGCGAGCGGGGATAATATTTCGCTCTTGCCGTGCGTCAGCGCGGCACACATCAACCCGCGGATGGTATAACTCTTGGAAGAAGGCGCCGTCGCTTTGCCGAGTATTTCGCTTTTAGAAATTGAAGCCTTCATCTTTTTTCAACCTGTCGATTATTTTGTTAGCAACGGTGTCAATCTTGAGATACGAGGTATTGACGGTAAAATCTGCGGCTCTTTCATAAAAAGGCTCTCTGAATTTCAGCAATTCCCCGATACGCAATTCGGGGTTACTGACATTAAGCAGAGGACGGATGTTCACGTCACTGGAGGTGCGCCGCAAAATTGCCTCTGGTGAAGCGACAAGATTGACAATAATGCAGGTCTCCCTCAGGCGGTCGATATTGATGGTATTCAAAACGACACCGCCCCCACAGACAATCACCTGTTTTTCCCCGCGAGCGACCTTTTTTATTGTCTCAATTTCCAGTTCCCGAAAATAAATTTCGCCCTCGTCCCGAAAAAGCTCAGCGATGGGTTTATCTGCCATCCGCTCGATTACCGCATCGACTTCAATCAATTGCCGGTTAAGTCGCTTTGCCAGAGCCTGCCCCACGGCTGTTTTCCCGGTCCCCATAAACCCAATCAGGGCGATGTTACTTTTCACTTTTCTTCAGTAACTCCAGCGCCGATTGTCGCATCAGGTCAACCGGAGCTTTTTTCTCCGTCCATTTTTCAAAGGCAAGCGCTCCCTGCCAGACGAGCATCTCCAACCCATCGATAGTTCTGGCACCAGCCTGTTTAGCTTCCTTTAGAAGTTTGGTCTGGAACGGATTGTAAACAACATCGAACACAACTAACCGGGAGCATAACAAATCTTCAGGTACGAGCGATTTATCGCTATCCGGACTCATCCCTACACTGGTAGCATTGACCAGAATATCAGCGCCATCCAGCGCTTTTTCCAAGTTTTTGGGAGTTAATTCTCCGGCATCTATATCCACCCCGTAATACTGAGTCAGGTGTCGGACAAGTTCTTCAACCCATGATAGTTCTTCTTTACGATTGAGAATAGTAAGGTCAACATGCTCTTCAAGAAGAGTAAAAGCAATGGCACGCGCAGCGCCGCCCGCCCCCAGCAAAAGCACTTTTTTCCCTCTCGGCTCGATATCCTTATCATGCAGCGCCTGTAAAAAACCGTCGGCGTCCGTATTATAGCCGGTCAAAATACCACCGTCATTCACAATTGTATTCACTGCGCCGATTCTTTCCGCCAGGGGGTCAATCCGGTTGAGAAATTGCATCACAGCCTTTTTATGCGGTATGGTGACATTCATCCCCCGGATATCTAGCCCTCTTATACCATCGACGGCTTTCCCCAGTTCCAGACTTTTCACATTGAAAGCAACATAAACGTAATCTAGTCCCAGTGTCTTGAAAGCGGTATTATGCATCACCGGGGACATTGTGTGCTCAATAGGGTCGCCGATGACGCCGCAGACAATCGTCTTGCCTGATATTACCCGGTCTCTCATAAAATCACCATTTCATAAATCTTCAACATATCGAACACCGGTAATTGTCCCGGAGCAGATTCTATCCCCTTTTTAACGGCGCCGTACGTAAAATGAGCCCCGATGAGCGGCGACATAACACGACTGATAAAACCCTGCGGTCCCATTGTAAAAGCAACCATTTTCACATCGGGAAATTCAGCGTAAAGGTTCATTACCGACAGGTTATCTTCGAATGACTGACAGGTAGTGACGATTTTACAGATATCGGCGCCGGCTTTTAGTTCGTTCTGCACGACTTGTTTCAAGGCATCATATGATGGTGTTTTCTGAAAGTCATGAAAAGACAGCAAGCAGGTGGCTCTTTTTTTAATCAAACGTATGATATTATCTACATTTTTAGCGTTGTATTCGATATCGATGATTTTTGCGCCCAGTTCGATCGCCTGAAGCAATCGCTCAATCCTTCTTGCCTCGTTGCCATCCCATTTACCGCCCTCTTCCACCATGCGATTAGTGGCAATCCACGGTTTCGTAATATGACGCGCTACATCAATCCAGCCGTCACCGATGAGGTCGATCCTTACCTCGAATAAATCCACGATAGACTCTATCTTTTTGACCGCCTCGATATCCGTATTGATGATGGAAGCGCACAGCTTTACTTTTCTCATTTCATCTCCCATAAGACTTTTTCCACAATACCGGGGTTCACATCACCGGTAATAAACACCTGTCCGATCGACCGGGGCAAGATAAATCTTATCTTACCACTCTGCACCTTTTTATCATATCGCATTGCCTGCATTATCTGTTTTACTTCCAATTGCGGTTCCAATTGCGGTAATTTTGTCATCAATCCGGCCCTTTCGAGAAATGCCTGCAACCTGCTGACGTTTTTAAGCTCCATGAGACCGAGCTCTAAAGCTATCTTTGCCGCCGCTACCATCCCTATTGCAACTGCCTGACCGTGTGCAATCCGGAAATCGGAGACCGACTCCACGGCATGCCCTACCGTATGCCCGAAATTGAGGATATTCCTCAAACCTGTATCTTTCTCGTCGTTTTCTACAACCTCTGCCTTAATTCGGGCTGACATGGAGACGATTGTCTCCAGCACATTATCATCCAATGTCCGAATCAGGTCAAGTGATTTTTCAAGGTAAGCAAAGAACTGCTCGTCTTTTATGACGGCACATTTGATAACTTCACTTAGACCATTGGTAAGTTCAGAGCGCGGAAGGGTTTTTAGCGCTGAAATATCCGAAATGACAGCCCTCGGCTGATAGAAAGCGCCGATTTCATTCTTTAATTTGCCGTGATTTACCGCCGTTTTGCCACCGATGCTGCTATCCACCTGCGCCAGTAGCGAGGTAGGCAACTGTACCAGCGGCACGCCTCTCATATAAGTAGCCGCAACAAAACCCGTCAGGTCGCCGATGACACCGCCGCCGAGCGCCAGTAACGGAGTCGTCCTCTCTGCGCCGGATTCCATCAGTTGCTGGTATAGTTTCCCCGCCGATTCCAGAGATTTATATTCCTCTCCATCCGGGACTTCCAGCATAGTTGTTTTGAAGCCGCTATCAGTAATGTTCTGCTTCAAACCATTGCCATACAACTTTTTTACGGTGGGGTTGGTAATGACAACCGCTTTGTCACTAAAACCAAGCTCTTTCAGCAGTTGACCTGCCTGAGCAAGCGCACCACTGCCGATACGGATATCGTAGCTATTCTGTCCCAATCTGACATTAATTTTCTTCATAATCTAAATCCAGGAAATTGCTAAGCCGGGGCTATTTTAAATACCACTCCACCTTGAGATTCTCCGTTCTTCTACGGAAGGACTCAAAATGACAATTTTGGATAGCTCCGGTCCGGCACATAATACGAACGATACAATCAGGCGCTAGCCTCCGTTCTGCCTGTTACCAATCGCTTTGTGGATACCCTGACAGGCAGTGACGAGGTTTTTGAATTCATCGGGCGTAATCTGTTGTGGGCCATCTACCAGCGCCTCCGCCGGATTGTAGTGCACTTCAATTATCAACCCGCAAGCGCCCGCCGCAACACTGGCACAGCTCAGGCTGAAAATAAGGTCACGGCGTCCCGCGGCATGGCTCGGGTCGACAATAACCGGCAGATAGGTCTCCTTCTGAATCACCGGCACCGCCGCCAGGTCCAGCGTGTATCTAGTATAGCTTTTACCTTTACCCAGTGGCAAGATACCCCGTTCGCAGAGGATGATGTCTCTATTTTCTTCCGCCACCATATACTCGGTGAAGGACAGAAATTCTTCAATCCCTGCGCCGAAATGGCGCTTGTACAGTATCGGTTTACCGGTCCGGGCAACTTTGACCAGCAGGTCCTGGTCATACATATTCCTGGCGCCAATCTGGATAACGTCCACATATTTAGCAACCATTTCAACCTGTGATTCCCCTCTAACTTCCGTTACCACCGGCATCTCGAATTTATCACCGGCTTCACGCAGCCAGCTCAACGCTTCGGTGGCGCCATCTTTCCCGTTTGCGCCTAATCCCTGGAAAGAATGCACGGAACTACGCGGTTTGAAGATACCGCCCCTGAGCATCTGAGCGCCGGCTTTCTTCACGCCTTCGGCAATTCTGAACAACTGCTGTTTACTTTCGATTGCGCATGGTCCGGCGATGAAGGTTAATTTATCACCGCCGATTTCAATATCTCCGACTTTGATGACTCTGTGTTCGCTTTCGCCTGCCAGCCTGGCATATTCCCGGCTGATTAGTTTATAAGGTGTCTCGATCATCCTTGCCTCCTTTACTCCCGGTAACATGGCAAGGTGGTCAAATGATATTTTCCGCTCATCACCGATCAGCCCGATGATGGTGCGGTAATCTCCTTGAGAGACATCGGTACGAAGGCCCTTTTTCTCCACTTCATTTATTACAGCAGTAATCTGTTCTTTGGTGGCATCGCTTTTCATAATTATCATTTCTGCTCTCCTGTTTATTAATTTTAGGCAATTGCCCAAAAAGAAAGAACCCTCTGCTTGAGAGGGTTCTTCGTAATTTCTATCCGGGTCTATATACTTTTAATCTGTTTTTTCACACAAACACCTCTCAAGCGCACTTTCGTGCCCCCAAAACATAAAATAGTAATAGTAGTATTTTTGAGAGATGTCTAACATCTGTTTACCTATTTAGCACTCTATCACAGGTAGATGACTTTGTCAAACTGCATCCTAATGTTCCGATATACAATTTCCGGAATATGTCAGAGAATATATTAAGTACAAAACAAAAGCCCCTTCCTTTTTAGGGGAAGGGGCTTTTTAATACTCTTTGTTCAGGTTATAGGGGTTTAGAGTCTTTCTTGGACCAGAGTATCCACTACCGATGGGTCAGCCAGCGTGCTGGTATCACCCAGGTTGCCGACATCACCGGCGGAAATCTTGGTGAGAATACGGCGCATAATCTTGCCGCTTCTGGTCTTGGGTAGAGCATCGGCGAATTGAATCTTATCGGGTGAAGCGATAGGACCGATCTGCTTGCGTACCCATGCTACCAGTTCTTTCTTCAGGTCTTCGCTCTTGGCAACGCCGACCTTCAAGGTAACGAAGGCATAAATACCTTCGCCCTTGATGGGATGAGGCATACCCACGACAGCCGCTTCGGCAACTTTAGGATGTGCTACAAAAGCGCTCTCTACTTCAGCCGTGCCGATACGATGGCCGGAAACCTTGATGACATCGTCGATACGGCCCATCAGCCAGTAATAGCCATCCTCGTCTTTTCTGGCGCCATCACCCGTGGTATAGACACCAGGGAACCGGGTGAAATAGGTATTCTTGAATCTGGCATCGTCACCATAGACACGCCGCATCAATCCGGGCCAGGAGTGCTTGATAACCAGATAGCCGCCCTCATTGACGCCAACAGGAGTACCGTCTTCTCTGACAATCGCCGGCTCGATACCGGGGAACGGCACCGTTGCAGAACCTGGCTTCAGGGGTACGGCACCGGGTAGTGGGGTAATGAGAATGCCGCCGGTCTCTGTCTGCCACCAGGTATCAACGATGGGGCATCTACCCTTACCGATAATATTGTAGTACCACATCCAGGCTTCGGGATTAATAGGTTCACCAACCGAACCGAGAATACGCAGACAGCTCATATCGCGCTTATTGGGATAGTCATCGCCTTCTCTCATGATAGAACGGATGGCGGTGGGTGCAGTGTAGAAAATATTGACGCGGTATTTTTCAATGATTTCCCAGAATCTATCGGGATTAGGATAATTGGGGATACCTTCGAACATGACACTGGTGGCGCCGGCAGCGAGCGGGCCATAAACGATGTAGCTGTGCCCGGTTATCCAGCCGATATCAGCTGTGCACCAGAATGTATCTTCTTCTTTATAATCGAAAATCCATTTGAACGTCTGGAAAGTATAGAGTAAATAACCCGCCTGGGTATGAAGGACACCCTTGGGCTTACCGGTGCTGCCTGAGGTATAAAGAATGAACAGGGGGTCCTCAGAATCCATTTGCTCCGGTTCGCATTTGATACTGATATCCGGGGCTGCCATCAGTTCATGGTACCACTGGTCTCTGCCGGGTTGTAGTTTGACATCGGCATTGGCACGTTTCACGACAACCACATCTTTAACCTTGGGGCAGGATTTTAAAGCTTCATCGGCATTATCTTTACTCTTGACAACCTTGCCACCGCGATAATAGCCGTCACTGCAGACAAGCAGAGAGGAGTCGCAGTTAACAATCCTATCCTTGAGTGCGTCAGCACTGAACCCGCCGAAAACAACCATATGAATTGCACCGATGCGTGCACAAGCAAGGCAAGTAACAACCAACTCAGGAATCATAGGAAGGTAAACAGAAACCCGGTCGCCTTTCTTAACGCCCAGCTTCCTGAGCACGTTGGCGAACTTATTCACTTCATTCGATAATTCCTGGTAGGTAAAAGTCCGGCTGTCACCGATGTCACCTTCCCAGATGAGTGCCGCTTTGTTCTTACGTGCGGTCTTGAGGTGACGGTCAAGACAGTTGTAGGCAACATTCAACTTACCGCCGACAAACCACTCGTGCTTGGCTTCAGTGAAATCCTCCACCCGCACCTTGTCCCATTTCTTGAACCAGTCGAGTTGCTCTGCCATCTTTCCCCAGAAAGCCTCCGGGTCATCGATGGACTCTTGATAAATTTTCTTGTACTGAGCCATGCTCTTGATATAAGCCTGTTTGCTCAGCTCTTTAGAAGGTTTGAAGACCCTCTTTTCCTCCATCATGGAGGTAATGCCTTTTTCTACCGTTTCAGCCATGTTTTTACTCCAAATAACTCCTTAATTTATTTGCGGCAGTCAATACCTGCCTGATTTCACAATACTACAGATGGGGTGTTTCAATGTGTAAAATCTGCTGTCGTCTTCTACTCAAGCTTCAAGGTATTTTACTACGGGAAGACTTGACGAGTCAATTCAATTAGTGGGGTTCAGCATGGTTTACGCCATTTTCCCAAGCTAGCCCACCAAAAGAATCCGCCAAATTACGTATCCTCAAACGCCCCAGCGCATAAGGAAAGCGCCCCAGGTAAATCCGGAACCAAAGGCAGCCACCAGCAGCAGCGAACCTTTTTTGAGACGACCGTCCTGACGGCTTTCGCACATGCAAATGGGGATAGTGGCGGCAGTGGTATTGCCATAGCGGGCGATATTGGACACAACCTTCTCATCGGGGAGCCCCATCTTAGCCGCAACCATCCTGGTGATACGTTCGTTTGCCTGATGGGGAATGAAAAGGTCCACATCTTCAATGTTGTGACCTGTCTTTTCCAGCACTTCATCGATAGCTTCACAAAACCGAGGGACAGCGTGCTTGAAAACACCCCGCCCGTCCATCTGTGGATAATGTTCGCCCCGTTCCATCATTTCCTGGTTAATCCTGCCGCGAACTCTGCCATAGGGAGCCGGAAGCCAGAGTTTATCATAGTATTCTCCCTGAGCATGCAGGACAAAGTCCAATACGCCATCGTCCTCTTTCTCAGTCGGCGCCATTACTACTGCGCCGGCGCCATCGCCGAAGAGCACAGCCACATCACGACCGCGGGTTGTGAAATCAAGTCCCGTAGAATGGACCTCCGCGCCTATGACCAGAATATGATTGCACCAGCCGGTACGGATAAAACGGTCGGCAACGGCTACCGCATAAACAAAGCCGGTGCACTGCTGGCGGATGTCCAAGGCGGGAATTGTACCAAAAGACATCTTGCTTTGCAGAACACAGCCGGAGCCGGGGAAGAAGACATCGGGGTTAAGAGTGGCAAAGATAATCATGTCTATATCCTGGTTGGTCATCCCTGCATCGGCAATAGCACGCTCCGCCGCAATTTTAGCCAGGTCTGCGGCGCCGATTCCATCATCCGCAATGTGGCGCTGTTTGATGCCGGTCCGTTCTTGAATCCACTCGTCTGACGTATCCATCAGTTTGGTCAGGTCGTCGTTCGTCCAGATTGCAGGCGGCACATAAAAACCGGTCCCGATAATGGTGGAGCGTCTCATCGATTAATTCTCCTTGTTAACTCTTAGCAGTAATGTTCTATTGTAGAAGCATTATGCCGTCTTTTGCAAGAGCTATTTATACCGGATGCTGTATATTTTTGGTTAAGAAGCAAAGATAAGAAAACGAGGCCATAAGCAACCAGTACCCCGACCCATTCAATTTATTGACAATACTTCGTAAATTGTGCTATTTTACCTCTTGATGATGAGACAAATGCTTTCCCTCACACTTACCGGCACATACTCAGGTAACTGAGTGGGT
>JAQTPO010000181.1 GCA_028712845.1 Dehalococcoidales bacterium
TATGCCGCTCGCATGGCGCAGTCTGAAAAAGATCGAAAATATCGTCAGGGATGAGATGAACAAAGCCGGCGGACAGGAAATCACCATGCCTGTGCTCTCGCCGATTGAGTTATGGCAAAAATCCGGTAGAGACCGGATAATGGGCAAAACCCTGTTCACATTAAACGACCGCCGTGAACACACTTTGGCTTTAGGCCCTACCCATGAAGAAGTGGTCACCGATTTAGTAGCGCATCACGTCCAGAGCTACCGTGACCTGCCCCTGCTGGTATATCAAATACAGGTCAAATTCCGTGACGAACCGCGCCCGCGCGCCGGTCTGGTGCGTCTGCGTGAGTTCGTGATGAAAGACCTTTACAGCTTCGATGCAGACGAGGCAGGAACGGAAGCCAGTTATCAAAAAATGCTGCACGCTTACGAAAATATCTATCAGCGCTGCGGCTTGAAAGCCGTCATTGTCGAGGCTGACAGCGGCGCCATTGGCGGTAAATTTTCCCACGAGTTTATGTTACCCACCGAAAGCGGCGAGGATACCGTCATATCCTGTCCTAAATGCGGCTACACCGCCAACGCCGAAAAAGCCCGGTTTAATAAGGGTAAAGTGAAAAACGACCAGCCTCTGCCCGTTGAAGAAGTGGCGACACCGGGGATGAAAACCATCGAGGAAGTCGCCGGCTTTCTTAAAGTACCGCACAATCAGACCATCAAGGCAGTTTTTTATGTTGCCGATAACAGGTTCGTCTTTGTGGTTATTCGCGGCGACCTGCCGGTTAACGAAATCAAACTGAAAAATGCCCTGCACTGCCAGGAGCTACGCATGGCAACCGAAGCCGAAGTAGCAGAGAAAGGCATCGTGCCCGGCGCAGCATCACCGGTGGGTCTTACGGGGATTACGATAATAGCGGATGACTCCATAAACTCCGGTACTAATTTTGTAGCGGGTGGCAATAAACCGGATACGCATATCAAAAATGTTAATTACCCACGTGACTTTAAGGCAGACACCGTGACGGATATCGCACTGGCGCAGGCGGGCGATACCTGCGCGGAATGCGGCACGAAATTTGTCGCGGTGCGGGGCATTGAAGTAGGGCATATCTTCGTGCTGGGGACGGTTTACAGCGAGAAGATGGGCGCTAATTTCATCGATGCCGCCGGAGTATCACATCCCATTATGATGGGGTGTTATGGACTCGGATTGAGCCGCCTGCTTGCCGCCGCCATCGAACAGCACCACGACGACAAAGGTATTATCTGGCCGGTGCCGATTGCGCCTTATCAGGTCTATCTCTGCCCTCTTTACCGCGACGGCACAAAAGTCGGGGAGACCGCCGAAAAAATCAATGATGAACTTGAATCAGCGGGGCTTGAGGTGCTTTTTGACGATAGGATGGAATCACCAGGCGTAAAATTCAACGATGCCGACCTGCTGGGAATACCTCTGCGCATCACCATCAGCCCGCGAACACTGGAAAAGAAGAGCGTTGAGGTCAAGTGGCGTGCAGAAAAAGAGGCAAAGCTTCTGCCCATCGAGGGTATTGCCGCCGCTATTAAACAGATGATTAGCGAGAAATCAGGGTCATAATGCTTATCGACCTTCATACACATACTTTCCCCAAATCGGACGATAGCCTCCTCTACCCCGAAGAACTCATTGCTCAGGCAAAGAAGACCGGACTCGACGGCATTTGCATCACCGACCACGATTGGTACTGGACAGAAGGGGCAATAGCGCATCTGAGTAAAGAGCACGATTTTCTGCTCATTCCCGGGGTAGAAGTCAATACCGAAGAGGGGCATGTTATCGCCTTCGGTATCGATGAGTTCAAATTCGGGATGCACCGCGTTTCTTTTATCCGGGAGATGCTGGATAATAACGGCGGGTTTATGATTCTGGCGCACCCCTTTCGTCATACCTTTTACATCGATGACGACATAAATGAGACGATTGACGAGTGCTATCAAAAGCCCCTTTACCAGCTGGTGGACACCATTGAGGTGCTCAACGGCAAGGGCAAAACCCAACAGAACAAATTTTCACAGGAATTAGCCCGCCGGCTCGGCTGTAAAGGTACCGGCGGCAGCGACGCCCATGAAACTAAGGATATGCCGTCCTGCGCCACCTATTTCGAAAGGAATATCAGGAACCGCGAGGAGCTGATACAGGAGCTTAAAGCCGGCAGATACCGCGCGGTGGATTTAAGAAAGCATTAAAACTTATGAGGGGGTGAACATTTTATGTTCACCCCCTCTATTTTTCAGGTACGTCTATTTAGGTTTTTCAACCAGCTCAATCATTATTCCGTGTGCAGATTTGGGATGAATGAATGGAGGGATACCCTTTGCACGATTCTCAGGCTCGGCATTAATGAGACGGACCCCCTTTGCCTGAAGCTGTTTTACAGCTTCCTCGACATCATCCACTTCCACCGCCATCATATAAATTCCCTCGCCGCGAGTCTGGAGAAATTTTGCGAGCGGTCCCTGCGAGGGGTCAAGCGGCTCCACAATCTCAAGGTTAGTATTCCCGACGGGCATGAAAGCATTACGTATTCCCATCACAGGCATCTCGCCGGAACGTGTGACTTTTAACCCGAAACGCTCCGCAAAGTCTTTGGTGGCTTCCTTGACATTACTGACAGCGATGTGAATGGTGCGAATCCTGGTAAACATACAATCATCCTCCTTATTTCGGTAAAAGTGTTCCTATTGTATCACTTTTCCCAAGAATGGCACAAAAACAGTAAGGCAGGCTGGGGAATTGCCTGCCTTACTGTTTGGTGATTTAAGCATTTACTGCCCGACAATAAAATCAGGAACTTGCACACGTCCGATAAACAGGATTGCGCCGGTCTTGATGTCTCTAATCAGGAAGATAAAAGGCTGGTCGATGGTAACTGATTGTGATATAGAAACCGGCTCCATTATGACCCCGCTCGCCGCCGCCGCTTCTGTACCGGCTTCATCGACGGAAACATATGCTTTATGCACAACGTCTTTAATTTTTAAGTCAGGACTGCCCGTAATGCCGGAAAAATCCGCCAGGTCGCTGAAAGGGACCTGCATTCCCAGCGCGGAAAGAGCAAATTTAAGACTGAATTCAGACTCGAAGTGAAACTTCGGCATAGTTAAGCGAAGGTCTCCGGTCTGTAAACTACCGATAATTCCCGCGACTTTTTTAGAAGTCAGAGATTGGTCGAAGACACCGAACTTTCCTGCGTCCGGCATCAATATAACCATCGATATTTCGCTGCCGTCATAGGGAAGCTCCACAGCCTGATAGCCATCGCCTTTTGCATAGCCGAAGCCTGCCCTGCGGCTCATCATCGGTACGGTTACAGTGCTACCATCGCGCAGATTAAAAATCCCGTTTTTAGTCGATTCCTTAGCGAAGGGATACTTCCAGGCGGCATCAAAATAAATGGCGTTCGTGAGAACAAACCGGGTGT
>JAQTPO010000182.1 GCA_028712845.1 Dehalococcoidales bacterium
TTTCAAGACCGTTACCTTCAACCACTCGGTCACCCCTCCACGAAGCAGTTCTCTACTTCTGTTGAGTGAAGAAGAGAGGACTACCTTTAGATTGTAAGGGAAAAGGGGCGGTTAGCGCAATATCTTTTCACAGTTTCAAATTCCGTATTGTATCCGTTTCTGTAATACAGAGACAGCGAGCCTATCCTGTCAACTTCTTTTTCACATAGACTTTAATTTCGCCGTCTTTCTCTTCCATTCCCAGGCATTCATTGCCGGTGGTATTGCACCAGGCGGGCATATCCTTTTTGATGCCTTTGTCGTCGGCAACCACCTCAAGCACCTCGCCGGGTTTCATCTCTTTCACCTTCTGCGCGGTCTTGAAGATAGGCATCGGGCAATAAAGACCCACACAATCTAATGTTTTATCGGATTTCATTTCGGTCTCTCCCGTTTTACTTTTCCATTTTTATGGATTCCGTATACAGGAGATTCCTCCTGTATACGGAATGACAGTGGTAAATTAACCTCTTTATTATTCTTATCCTGAGCTTGCTTGGTGACAGCTCGTCCTAAATAAATAGTGTCGTCTTGGAATTGCGCGCCTCGTCCAGGAAGTAGGCGGCGCCTGCCAGACTTTCAACTTCCGGACGGAAGGAGTCCTCAGGCAGTCCCATCAGTCCGCAGGAAGTGGTGCAGGCAATCATTTTGACGCCCATATCGTGGGACATCGTAATAAGCTCGTCCAGTGTGGGGTGTTTTATTTCTTTCATCAATTTTTTTATCATCCACTCGCCCATGCCGAGCATATGGAACCTGGATAGCGTGAGCCGTTTTGTGCCGCCCCGGTTTACGATATTGAACATTTTACGCATTATGCCCTTGCTCTTAATCGGTCCTTCGTTCTTCTTAATGATATTCAATCCCCAGAAGGTGAAGAACATCGTCACTTCCATTTCCATACTGGCAGCGGTAGTCGCTAAAATAAAAGCCGCCAGCGCCCGGTCGAGGTCGCCGCTGAAGACCACCAATGTTAATTTTTCTTTCTCTGCCATAAGTTGCCTCCTGAAAAACTATCAGCGTCCAGTAATCAGTCGGCTAAAGAAGGATTATTCTTATGGATTCCGTATACAGGAGATTCCTCCTGTATACGGAATGACAGCCGTAAATTAACCCTTTTATTCATCTTTAGCTGATAGCTGATTACTAACAGCTACTTTTTCACTTTAGCGCCGCAAGCAGGACAGGTCTTTTTGTTCCGGGGTAAAGGTTTCCCGCAATCGGCGCAATATAGAATTGTTACCTGACACACCTGACAAATGGGTGATTTTGCTACGAGTTCAGTGTCACAAAACGGGCAACTGCATTTTGATTTCTTTGTTTGCTTCGTCATTATGCCTTTCCTCCCGCCTTTTGTTTACTCTGGTAATCCTCGATCGCCTTATGCAGCGCCTGAGCACCGAGGTTACTGCAATGGAACTTGTTCTTGGGTAAACCCTCGAGCATATCCGCCACTGATTGCGGGGTGATTTTCAGAGCCTCTTCGATGGTCTTGCCTTTCGCCATTTCGCTGACCATGCTGGAAACGGCAATGGCGGCGCCGCAGCCGAAGGTCTTGAATTTGACGTCTTCCAGTCGATTGTCTTTGACCTTGATATAGAAAGTCATCATATCACCGCAGACCGGGTTGCCAACCTCACCGATACCATCGGCGTTCTCAATCTCCCCGACATTGCGCGGGTTTGTAAAATGGTCCATCACTTTTTCACTGTATATCGGCATACTAACCTCCTTTATTCTGCTTGATGAATTTGGAATAAAGCGGGGACATCTGTCTCAATCTTTCTACAATGGGCGGCAAAACTTCCAGTACATAATCGATATCTTCTTTTGTGGTATCTTTGCCCAGTCCGAAAAGGATGGAACCCTGGGCAATTTCGTGCGGTAAGCCCATTGCCAGGAGCACGTGAGACGCCTGCAATGCCCGCGAAGTGCAAGCCGAGCCGCTGGTAACACCCACCCCCTTGGCATTCAAGAGCATCAGCATGGATTCACCCTCGATGAACTCCACACAGAAGCTGGCATGTCCGGGCAGTCGGTTCTGCGGATGACCGGTAACCACCACATGGCTTATTTTTGCCGGTAGTTCTTTAATCAAATAATCGCGGATTTTCGCGGTTCTTTCCATGCGTTCAGGCATCTGTAATAGCGCCAGTTCCGCCGCTTTCCCCATTCCGACGATTCCCGCCACATTCTCGGTGCCGGCGCGCCGTCCGCCTTCCTGTATGCCGCCATCCAGCAGGGGCAGAATACGGGTGTCCTTCTTTACCCACAGTGCCGCCACGCCCTTGGGACCGTAAAACATATTTCCCGCCAGACTCAGGGTATCGATTCCCAGTTCTTTGACATTGACGGGAATATTGCCGGCAGTGGCTACGGCGTCGGTGTGAAAAGCTACGCCCTTTTCTTTGGTAATTTTGGCGATTTCCTTAATGGGTTGAATTGTACCTACCTCACCATTGGCGTGCATAATGGAAACCAGAACCGTATCATCGCGGATGGCTTTACGGACATTTTCAGGGTCGATAGTACCGTATTTATCTACCGGCACGGTGCTGTACTCGAAGCCCCATTTTTCCAGTGTCTTGGCTGAGTTCAGCACGGAAAAATGCTCGATGGCAGAAACAACTACGTGTTTGCCTTTCTTCTGTTGTGCCATTGCCAGCCCTTTAACGGCGAAGTTATTGCTTTCAGTGCCGCTGCCGGTGAAGATGATTTCTTCCGGACTGGCGCCAATCAAATTCGCCACCTGAGTACGGGCGGTTTCCATAGCGTCGCGGGGAATATCACCCCATTCATGAAGGCAGGAAGGGTTGCCGAAAGACTCACCCAGATAGGGCAACATGGCGTCCCGCACTTCAGGTAAAACAGGCGTGGTGGCAGTATTATCCAGATACACTTTTTTCATACCCACCCCTCCGGTAATTTCATTACTTTGCTTGACACGACTAGTATAGCAACAAATATTCAAATAAGCTATAATCCTTTCTGCCTAGTTAGCAGTTTTGAGCCTTAAATTTTTAATGCCTGTGATGTTTAATATTGGCTTCTTCTGATTGCCATTTAATGTTAAAATATGAACATTAGAATAAGGAGGTATTTGATGGAATACAAAGATATAATTTATCAACCGGGTAAGGTTGCCCGCATTATTCTGAATCGACCGCGTTACTTCAACGCACAGACTCATGTGATGCGTGAGGAGATGGATGACGCTTTTGCGAAAGCTACTGCGGATGATACGGTGGGGGCTATCATCTTATCTGGCGCAGGGAAACATTTCTCCGCCGGACATGATGTCGGCACTAAAGAGGAACTGGATGACGAAGAAAAACGGGGGTTGTACAGGGATAGGTATCGAAGGTATTCGACAGTGCGGGCTTATTGTATGGAAAACAG
>JAQTPO010000039.1 GCA_028712845.1 Dehalococcoidales bacterium
CAGCCACAATTTTTGTTGCTTCGCTCATCAACTCAGAACGTGTCAATACATCAGTCGGATTTCCCAGGATATACCCGGCGTCAGTTTCAGTCAGTTGTTTCAATCTCCGCCTGTTTTCAGAATTCAGTTGGGGCATAATCAGCCCGGCATTATAACACTCATCAGCCGCGTGGACACTGGGACCACCGCCCGAGCCAACCAGTCCAATATTCCTCCCCTTCGGAAAAGGCATCTTGAGGAACAATAGCGCCATATCCACGATTTCTTCGATACTGTGCACCTGGACAGCACCTGCTTGTTTTAGTAAGCTCTTCCAGACCTCGGCTGAACCGGATAGAGAAGCAGTATGAGAAGCCGCTGTCCTGGAACCACCTTCACTCAAGCCGGCTTTATAAATTATGACCGGTTTTTTGCTTGCGGTTTTTTTCAGGACTTCGATAAAACGTTTGCCGCCTTTTACGCCTTCAATGTAGGCTCCAATCATGCTGGTATCAGGGTCATTCGTAAAATATTCAAGAAAATCGCACTCATTAATGTCTGTCCCATTCCCATAACTGATAGCTTTACTAAAAAGCACCTTACGCTTGATTGCTTCGGTAACGCAGTGGATACTATTGCCACCGCTTTGAGCGATAAAACCAAGAGTCCCACTCTCCATGGTGAACGCCTTCTGGTTCGGGAAGCTACGGGAGAACGTCATGCTGGTTTTGGGACAATATATTCCCATGCAGTTGGGACCCAGAATCCTGATACCCAAACGGCGGGCTTTAGCTATCATTTCTTGCTCTAAGTTACGACCTTCATCACTGCCGGTCTCGCTAAAACCTGCCGTAAACAGGTGCATTGCTTTTACTCCCTTTGCGGCACCTTCATCCAGTAGTCCACTAATAGACCTGGCAGGTATTCCGACTACGACGTAGTCAACACTACCGGGGATATCTTTTAAACTCTTATATATCTTTAATCCTGAGATTTCACCGCCACCTTGTCCAACAGGGTAAAGGTTTCCCGGAAAACCTGATTCTATATAATCATGGAGATAAGTCCCTGCAGGAGTCCTGCGTGACGGGTCACTTGAAACACCTACAAACGCAACAGATTTCGGATGAAAAAGAAAATCTAGCCCTGATTCAGTCATTCCAACTCCTTGTTAAAAAATAATGGCTGAGATTCCGGTTTAACTCCCCGATATCTCAGCAACATATATCTGATTGTACCGCTAGAATCTCACTTTGAGCAAATAATTGAATGGGTTCAGTAGATTCCGCTTATAGCCATTAACAAAGAGAGGCCGGATGTTCCCTGAAAAGAGCCCTCCAACCTCTCTTAAGCAAATAGCTCGCGATATCAATAGATAAAGCTAAACTTTTTTGGGTCGAAGGATGTTTTTGCTATCGTGCCATTGCGCCATACGGGAAAGCCCTTTGAGCAATGAGGCATCAGGGATAGTGAGTGACAGCCTGACGTAGCCTTCGCCGTTACGCCCGTAACCGATACCGGGTGTCACGACTACGCCCACTTTATCCAGCAAATCATTGGCAAATTCTACCGAAGTGAAACCATTGGGCACTTTCGCCCAGATATAGAGGCTGGCTTTCGGAGAGTTTGCCTCAAGTCCCATCTTGTTCAGCGTATCAACAATCAAATCGCGGCGGCGCTGGTAAATATCATTGTGTTCTTTAATACAATCCTGCGGACCTTCTAATGCCGCAATCGCCGCATATTGAATAGCCTGAGGAATGCCTGAATCCATGTTAGACTTCATTGTTTTCAACGCATTAATCACCGTGGCATTTCCTACCGCCATACCAATCCGCCAACCGGTCATATTATATGTTTTCGATAAGGAGTGAAATTCGATGCCTACCTCTTTAGCGCTTTTTGCCTGTAAAAAGCTAACCGGAGTATAACCATCAAAGGCTACCTCAGAATAAGGTCCATCATGACAGATACAAATATCGTATTTCCCGGCAAACTCGACGGCTCTGTTAAAGAACTCGATATCAGCAGTGGCGCCGGTAGGGTTATTGGGATAATTCAGCCACAAAAGCTTAGTTTTCTGAAGAACATTTACCGGTATCCTGCTTAAGTCGGGCAAAAAATTGTTTCCGGGAGAAATGGGCAGATAATACGGTCTGCCGCCAACAAGGTTCGTCCCGATAGAATAGACAGGATATCCCGGGTCGGTCATAAGCGCAGTATCTCCGGGATTCAGCAAACACAGCGCAACATGGGCAATTCCTTCCTTTGAACCGATAAGCGGCGCAATCTCTTTTTCAGGGTCAAGAGAAATACCGAATCGCTTTCCGTACCACACGGCAATTGCCTTTCTGAGCTCCGGTAGTCCTTCGGATTCCGGATAACGGTGATTTACAGGTTCTTGTGCTGATTCGCAGAGTTTCTTGATAATATGTGACGGTGTGGGTATATCGGGGTCACCGATACCGAAACTAACAACATCTTCGCCACGGGCTTTTCTTTCTGCAATCTTGCGACTGATTTCAACGAATAGATACGGCGGTAATTTTTCAACTCTTCCAGATAATCTCACTATTACATCCCTTTCTAATTAATTCTACATTGGTTATTCATACATATATTTTACCATTCTCCGGTAAATACGGTTATGGCAGGTCCACTAAGGAATACGTCGCCTACCGTATCCCATTCCACAATCAAAACGCCACCCGGTAAATGTACGTGCACTTTTTTATCGAGGTATCCGAGTAAATTTCCCGCAACAGTGATTGCACAAGCACCGCTGCCACAGGCAAGGGTCTCCCCTACTCCCCGCTCCCAAACACGGGCTACAACCCGTTTACGGTCAATGACGTTAACAATCTCAAAATTAGTTTCATCCTGAAACAATTTATGTTGTTCAATTTTTGGTCCCAGGTACGCCAACGGGAAATCATCCACTGTCCCATTGCAAAAATGTATCGCGTGGGGATTTCCCATCGAAACAAGACTGAGCAACAGGTCTTTTCCATCGACTTTAATCGAGCAATTCAATACTGACTTTATGTCAACTTCATTCTTGTGATAGACAGTTTTCGCCGGATTACCATTATGTCCTACTTTGGGCTCGCCCATATTTGCCAAAATTTCGGTGTCTTTTTCTTTTCGACGGTGTATTCTTGCCGTCCTGATACCTGCCGATGTCTCTACCGCTATCTCAGAATCATTTCTATGTCTGTTACCATCGATATAATGTTTAACCAAACATCTCAATCCATTTCCGCACACGGTGGATTCGGAGCCATCGGCGTTGAAGATACGCATCTTAAAATCAGCAACCTTTGAAGGAGAAGCTACCAATAGTCCATCGGCGCCAATTCCGTAATGACGGTCGCACATTTTTACTGCCAGTTTCGACCAATCGCGACGATTCTGTTCACTATCGATAACGACAAAGTCATTACCAGCTCCCTGCATTTTGGTGAATTTCATTTCGTGTTTAGCTATCTCTCTTAGTAAATATATCTTTAGCCCCACAGGTCATTGGCAGCATCTATAAGCCCAAGCTGAATCAGTTTCTCTTTCTTCGGCTTACCGGTAACCCAATCCCACTGACGATATTCATAGTATTCTTTCAACAACACATCCATATTAGGCGATTTCCCAGCAGTGCTACCTTCTTTCATAGCATTGGTAACAATACGCGGTAAATGGTCATCACTACGGGTAACACCCAATTTATTACTGATAGCCCTTTTGATATTCATAGAGCGTTCACCGATAGTGTTAAGGTCGTCAGCTGTGCAGTTCCAGCCAGTGATGGCATTTAACATATCAGCCATCATCGTCGGCGCTAGATTAGAAAACTTACACATCGCAATGGAATCAAAGATATCCCTGTAATTCTGAAGTCTTGCCGCCATCGGCGCTTTCCCTTCAGACTGAAATCTATTGGTCGGTTTAATATCATATTCCTTTATACTACCACCGAGGTCGATGCCGTAATAATTGCCCCTGAGATGACAGGCTCCTCTGGAACCTGTGGCATAGCTTATTGCCATACCAGTAGTTGACCTCGGGTCGTGCATCGGTATCTCAAGTCCCTTGACCTGCGCCACCTCTTCAGTATCAGCACCGAGGGCTTTTGCTACCTTGAGCGAACCTTCAGCCAGTAAATCTCCAATACCTTCTCTTTTTACCATCATTTCCAGCAGTCTAATAATTACTCTGGCATCACCCCATTCAATTTTCATCCCCGCTTTCTTTTCTGTCAGGATACCCTTCTCGAATAAGTACATTGCGTAAGCAATGGTAGAACCAGCAGTAATGGTATCAATACCATAAACATTACACAGGTGATTAGCATAGATAATCGAGTCTTTATCAAAGTTCCAGCACTGGGAACCGAACATACCCACTGTCTCATATTCTGGACCATCCACCTCTGCAATGTCCATCCGGAAGTTTTTAATTACTTTCCCGCATATCGTCGGACAGCCGAAACAAGCATAGTTCTCCATCGTATAGGCACGCCGGAAAGCCGTGCCATTAACCCGTTGTATCGGGAAATCGGCTCTGGTGAAATAACGTGCCGTGGTATCCCCAAACACAAAGCCCGTATCCATAAAGCCCAAAGTGCCATATTCGAACATTGAAGCACGACTGTTAATCATGGTCGCGCGCGCCTTCTTGGCAAGCTCTCTGACTTTAGCTTCGTCAGCCAGCGTCACCTTACAGTTCCCGGTGACAGCTACTGCTTTTAAGTTCTTGCTTCCCATCAAAGCGCCCATGCCGGTACGGCCTGCCGCCCGGCCGGCATCGTTCATTACAGCGGCAAATTTCACCAGATTTTCCCCACCAACGCCAATGCAAGAAATACTCAGACCTTTCTGATTGAGTTCTTTCTTGATAATTTCCTGAGTTTCATAACTATCTTTGCCCCATAAATGAGAAGCGTCTTTTATTTCGGCTTTACCATTGTTAATGTAAAGGTAAACAGGCTTTTTCGCTTTACCGGTAAGAAAGATGCCGTCATATCCTGCTGCTTTCATACGGAATGGGAAAACACCGCCGGTGGTAGCTTCCCCCCAGAATCCTGATTGCGGCGAAATTCCACAGACCGAACTGCGACTTACCATCGGTAGCGGTGTGCCGACGAAAGGCCCAGCCGCAAATACCAGCGGATTATCGGCACCCATCGGGTCCATGCCATTTTTCACAGAGCTGTAAATCAACTTTGCGCTCAAACCGGCGCCGCCCAAGAAATCCTTTGCCTGTTCTTCAGTAATAGGCAAGTCTTTCATTTCTCCGGCGTCTAAATCAACATGGAGGAATTTACCAAAATAACCGAACATCGCTGATGTCTCCTAAAAATCTACATCCTTGCCTTCAAAGGCATAAAGGAACAATTTTTCACATTGCTCTTCGGTCATCCACCTGGGACTGCCAAAGGTATCCGGGTCTTCAATGGAATCAATGACCAATTTCTTCATATTCTTATCCAATTGCTCTCTGGTAATACCTATGCCCTTCAAATCGGTTGGAACATCCAGTTCCCGTAGTAATAATTTTACTCTGCTTACGAGATTAGTGAGCTTTTCTGCCGGTGTTTTTCCTGTAATATCGAGTATTTTGCAGATATCCAGGTATTTATCAGAAACTACCGAGTAAAACTGCATGGTATAAGGAATAAAGACGCCTACTGCAATACCATGATGCACGTGGAAAATTTTACCCAGGGCATGCCCCAAACTATGAGTTAATGTACAAGCACCGTTGCCGAATGCCATCCCGGAAACACTGGCAGCAATAAGCATCTTGAGTCGTGCTTCTCTGTCTCTCGGGCTGCGATACGCTCTCGGGAGATATTTGAAAACCAATTCAATTGCCTTAAGAGCCAACGCATCTGTAATATCATATGATGCAGGGGATAGTACATCGTCCATCGAATGTGCCAGCGCATCCAGTCCTGTACCTGCTGTTAGCTTAGGAGGCATACCTATTGTGAAACTGGGGTCTAAAGCCGCAAAGTCAGGGAACAGTTCGCGGGAAGCGATAGGCACTTTCCGATCAGTGGCTAAATCAGTTAAAACGGCGGCACCGGTGCATTCTGAGCCAGTGCCACTGGTAGTCGGCACTGCCAGGAAATGTGCTTTGCTCCTCAAATTTAGAAACGCAGACGGGGACAATGTCTTCAAATCGGTAATATCCGGACGAACGTAGAGAATCCATGCCGCCTTTGCCATATCCATTACCGACCCACCACCGACCGCTACTATTAAATCAGGAGCAAAGGTAGTCATTGCATCAGCGCATGACTTAACATTGTCCAGGGGTACTTCTTCTTGAGTCTTATCCCAAATTTCAGTAGTAAATTTTCCATTATTCAAGGAAGTCGAGACCTTTTCCGCCAAGTCTTTGATATGCTCATCGGTGACGATAAAGGCTTTTTTCTGCGGGCAGAATGGAGCAATGTAAGCAACAATGCCTCCACCGTTCTCTGGAATAGCATTAACGCCCATAAATAGTTTAGGCGTAAAAAAAGTGCTGGATAACCCTTTCGCACCGCTGGTATTTCCCAGCTGAGCGCGGTCTCTAAAACCTGGTGTATTAAACCAGTAACTCATCTAATACTCCTCTAAGCAGACAATTTGAAAGGAGACAAAAATGATGATTGGTACTATATATATTATTTTTGAATTATATCATAAATGCAAACGAATCTGTCCTAGAGATGGAATTTCATGTATTGACATATTTCTAAAAAGCGCATAATATACAATTGTATGATAATATTCGTATATCCATATATTGTACGGGGGAGTGTTCAATGATAGCCAAGCGTGATATGGAACTTTATAAATTTAAGGCAGCTATCTGTAAATCTTTTGCAGACCCTAAGAGATTAGTAATAATAGAAGAATTAAGAGAAGGGCAAAAATCCGTCAGCGACCTGATTCGCATTCTCGCCATACCTCAGGCGGCTGTCTCCCGCCACCTTGCCGTTTTACGTGAAAAAGGCATCGTCGATTTCCGTCGCCAAGGCACCAGTGTTTTTTATAGTCTCACCGACCCCAGAATATGTGAAGCCTGCGACCTGGTTCACAGCATACTTCTGACCCGACTGGAAAAGAATCACAAGCTGATCGAAAAAGAAGACAGATAAAAACTCCATAAATATTGAGGAGGTTAGAATGGATAAACAGATTCAAGCCCAATTAAAGAACAGATTTGAGGAAAGAGTCAGCTTTGACCACACTGAAATGTTGCTCTACTCACATGACACCGCCAGTCTGCCCGGAATGATAAAAAGTATGGTGAATAATATTCCCGAAGCAGTCGTGCAACCGCTAAATACCGATGACGTTATCTTCGTCACTAAATTCGCCCGCCAGCACAATATCCCGATAACACCGCGCGGCGGAGCCACCAGTGGCTGGGGTGGCGCACTACCGACTCGCGGCGGCATCGTGGTCGATTTCTCCAGAATGCGTCATATTTTAAAGATTGACACTGCAAACGGAACTGCCTTAGTTGAAGCAGGTGTCGTCTGGAAAAACATCGAGTATGAATTAAATAAACAGGGCTTGTCTTCACGCATTGTACCCTCCAGCGCTTTGAGCGCCACGGTAGGCGGCTGGGTGGCGGAAGGCGGCGGCGGCATCGGCAGTTATGAATACGGTCAAATAGGCAATAACATCATCTCCGTTAAGATGGTAACACCTGAAGGCGAGGTGAAAACACTGACAGGTGAAGAACTGGAATTAGTTACTGAAGCAGAGGGTATCACCGGTTTAATAACCGAAGTACTTATTATGACACGACTACTTGATAATGACGTGCCGGTAGTTGCTTCTTTTCTTACGTGCGATGAGCTTCTAAAAGCAATCCAACAGGTCAATGAAAAACGGTTGCCACTGTATCACGTGAGCTTCTACAATGCCGTCTTCCTTCAGAAACAGGATGAAGCAGCGCTTGCCGCCGCTAAAATCATCCCTCACTGGGGAGAAGAAGAACACCAACCACAACCAACTTTGCCCCCCAGAAAATATTGTCAGGCATTATTCGTCTATCCGTCTAAACGTGAATCGATAATAAAACCATCTCTGCTGGAAATTATCCAGGCAAACGGCGGGCAAATTGCTGATAAAGAAGAGACAGAGAATCAATGGCACGACCGCTTTTTCCCCATACGGCTGAAAAGGTTGGGACCATCGCTCGTCTCCAGTGAAGCCGTTGTTTCCGTACCGGTACTGGAACTGGACAAAGTTATCGAGGAAATCGAACGGAAATTCCCGGATGTAGCAATTACCGCCACAATGCTTAATAAACAGGCTGTTTCCATACTTGCTAATATGCTTGGAGATGAGCGTTCGGCGGCGTACACTTTTGAATTCACTAAATCACTTGAAATAATTGATATTGCCTGCAAATACGGCGGTTCTCCTTATTCCACAGGACTTTATTTTACGCACTACGCCAAACAAAACCTTGGCGGGGACAAGGTCAAACGGTTACTTGAATATAAGAAAAAAACCGACCCGCAGGGTATTATGAATCCAGGCAAGATTTTACCCGAAAACCGCAACCCGAAAACCCTCAAATTCATGATGGGACTGGCTCAATCTGTCACCCCGCTTGTTAAAATCGGCAGGAAGGTATTTAGCCACAAGCCGAAGCTTGCCAAAAGAATACCACCGCAAATTGCCTATGAGGCATACGCCTGCGCCCAATGCGGTTACTGCATAGACGTCTGCGACCAGTATTACGGTCGGCAATGGGAAAGCGAGACCTCACGCGGACGCTGGTACTTCCTGAGACAGTATCTTGAAGGCAAGGCAAAGTTCGACCAGAAGATGCTGGACTCCTTCCTGCTGTGCACCACCTGCCAGCGTTGCAACAATGTCTGTCAGGTACAAATCCCCATCCAGCAAATGTGGGACCAGATGCGCGGACTGGTCATTGACGAGAAGGGTTATCATACTTTCCCCGGCTTTGAAATGATGGCGTCTGCCTTCTTAAGAGAGTCAAATATCTGGGCAGGCTCCCGGCACGAAAGAGCTAAATGGCTACCCGCCGATGTCAAACCGCAGGAAAAGGGCAAAATTGCTTACTGGGCAGGTTGCACTGCCTCATTCGTGGAGCATGATATTGCGCAGAATGCCGTCCACATCCTTAAAGAAGGCAGGATTGAGTTTGCTTATCTGGGCAAAGAAGAAGCCTGTTGCGGCATTCCATTCCTCAGTGCGGGAAAATGGGACCTGTTTGCAAAAGCAGTAGAACACAATATAAAGGAATTAAACAGACGCGGCGTCGAAGAAGTAGTCGTCTCCTGCCCCGGTTGCTGGGTCACTCTGAATCATTACTACCGTGAATGGGCGAAGAAGCTCGGACTGAAGTACGACATCAAGGTCAAACACATCACCGAAGTCGCCGCCGAACTGGTGAAAGACGGTAAACTGAAGTTCAAGCAGGCACCCAAAGACGGCGGTAAAATCACTTACCACGACCCCTGTCATATCGGCAGACACGGCGGCATTTATGAACCACCGCGCGAGGTATTGAAAGCTATACCGGGTGTGGAACTGGTAGAGATGGAGCACAATCGCGAGAATGGCTTGTGCTGTGGCAGTGTCCTCAGCCGCGTGGGCAGGCCACCCGCCGCCGATGCAATTGGCATTTTCCGCATGAAAGAAGCTGAAGCAAGCGGCGCAGGAATAGTGCTGACTACCTGTCCTTGTTGCGAGGTGCAACTCCGGGTCGGGGCACGGGCGGGCAAATCACCGGTGCGTGTGCTGGACTTTTCCGATGTCGTCGTCGAAGCGCTCGGTTATGAAGTCAAAGACCCCACTCATTCCGTGCTGGACGCATGGGACGTCTTCGGTGTGGCAATTGATATGATGACCGTTCCCGGGATGGCAGATATGATGGAAAAAATGATGCCGGAGATTATGAATGCAATGCCCGGCGTAATGAAAGGCATGATGAGCATGATTAAGAGTATGCCTGCGCCTCTCCGTCACCCGATGTTAAAGATGATGGAGAAAATGATACCCCTGCTGATGCCGATGCTTTTACCGGGGATGCTACCGGCACTAATGCCGAAAGCCACTGAACTAATGAAGCAGGCTATTCCCAATATGCCACCGGCAATGAAGGCAATGTTGCCCGATATGTTACCTGAGGTAATGGCAAAAATTATGCCACCGATGTTACCGGGCGTAGCACCACTGATAGCACCTAAGATGGTAGCTTATCTAGAATCACAAGCTGTAAATAAATAAGCGCCAAACAAATGGCTTTACTGTAGGCGGGTTTCGAACCCGACCCGTGCTATTATACGGTTTCCACCTGCCACAATACGATTTGTTATCTGTTCCTCATAGCGACTTGCCATGTGCGTTTATCTTCAGAGCAAATGCCGCCTACGGCGCATACCCGAATATCATCGTCGTTAAATACTGCCTTCGATACTTCAAACAGATGTTCTGCCAGCTCAATGGCAGTTTTACCATTGAAATCCAATACGGCTAAACCGGACTGCGGGTCAAACGCTTCGGGGTTTTCCAGACTGCCCTTATACGTTGAAATACCAGTGAGAGTTCCCGGTTTCGGTTCGATTTGGAAGGCTCTAGCAGACATATCCGCTCTTTTGATACCTACGGCAAAGAATGGTTTGCCATCAGGACTGTTCGTGACTACGCCAGCAATCCTGGGTGTATGCAGGCTATCAGGTTCAGCCTGCGCCCCATCCAGCAATTTCTCCATAAAATCATTTGCAGGGGCAGAGGCGGTATTGAAAAGAAGTCTGTAGGTCTCAAAAATAGCATCGGTCTGAATCCCATTACTGACAGCAATCACACCGGAAGCATTATCATACTTCACCCCGGTGTAATGTCTTAAAGGGTCATACGGCTGGTCTCCGATGGGACCGATGATAATGCCATTCTCAAGCAGAGTCGCTTTTCTTTCCCGGCTTGCAGGACTGCGCCCTGTTACCAGATAAGCTACTGCCGGATTACCATTCATCGTCATACCAACAAACAATTGTCTGCCGGGATATGGTCCATTGGGATTCATTTAGTTTTCTCCTTATTACGATATGCTGATAAAACCATTTTACCAGAGTTCACAGTTATTTTAACGTTTCATACGCAGAAACTATGCTTCCCTAATCTGATTTGCCTTCTTTTTCCTGCTTCCCTCACTCTTACCACTATCCTGTGTTTTAGCGTGCATATCCTCCATCAGTTTGCCCGCTTCTGCCATCGTGGCTCCGAGAGTAATTACGCCGTGGTTCTTGAGAGCAAAGCACCTGGCGTTCTTATTCAACTTGACCAGGTTCACAATCTCCTGCGCCAGCTCCTGAGAACCAGCCGGCTGTTCCAAACTTGTCATGGGAATGCCCAATTTGTCAGCCGCTTTCAAAATAGCGCTATCGTGCGTATGGAATATGGCATTAACTTCCGGTAAAACTTCATAAATACCGGAGTGTAAAAAAGTCTCCATCGACGGCACTACCTGCCCTTTCACATAAACAGAGGGTCTATTGAGTCCGAAAACCACGCCTCTCACTTCGACCACCGTATCTTTTGTCAGGCTATCCAGAGCCACACCTGTACCGGTGATAATAAAACCAAATTTAGTTCTGAAACTCAGATTACCTTCTATGCCCTGAACCACACCCGATTCACAAAACTCTTTACCCCATTTGACCATCTCATCAATGTGTGGGTCAAACGGGAAATCTTTATTGAGAAACACTGAACTGAACACAACACCGCCAACTTCCGGCATCATAATCTCCCGCATTCCAAATTTTTAACACAAAGGACTATAAAAAGAATAACGTTTACTCGCTTCAGGTGTCAATGCCTGTATATATGTGGTAATATCTACTTACCGAATACGGAGGGAAGCAATGACAGACGGATATGAAATTAACGACCTGGCGAAAGAAGAATCATGGCGTATCTTCCGCTATATCGGAGAGATGGTAGAGGGTTTTGATGAACTTTCCGGTATAGAACCTGCTGTAACTATTTACGGCTCTGCCAGAATTAAACCCGGCGATGGAATATATGCTAAGACGGTAGAAATAGCCCAACGTCTTGGCGAACTGGGTTTCTCTATCGTTACCGGCGGGGGTCCGGGTATTATGGAAGCCGCCAATAAGGGTGCCGCAGAAGCCGGTGTAAAGTCAGTCGGACTGAACATTGAACTGCCCGTAGAGCAGGTATGTAACGCCTATGCCAATAAAACTGTTCACTTCAAGCATTTTTTCCTCCGTAAATTAATGCTGGTGAAATACGCCATCGCTTTCGTTATTATGCCCGGCGGTATGGGGACAATGGATGAATTGACCGAGGTGTTGACCCTCATCCAGACACACAAAATAAAGCCCTTCCCTGTAATTCTCTATGATAGTCAATTCTGGAAAGGATTTCTTGAGTGGATGAGGGGCACGGTGCTAACTAGAAGTTATGTCTCTGCCGAAGATTTCGACCTGCTCAGAATTTGTGATGACCCTGCATCAGTCGTCGAAACGGTACAAAAATGGTACATCAAGCAGGAACTTATCGGCAGAAGAGCTATCACCCACCAGTAACATCTTAGAGCCTAATCGAGAACGAACTCATCGAGATATCCGGGCACAGTAACTTTCCAGCTCTTTGTCTCTTCTACCGTACGGGCAAAACTGGTTGCGGATTTCTCCTCACCATGAACGACGAACGTGTGCCGCGGCGGGTGCGTCAGGCTGGACAACCACCACAGCAGCTGGTCTTTATCAGCATGCGAAGAGAAACCATTAAGCTGCGCTATTCTAGCTTTGACAGGATAAGTTTTCCCCAGGATTCTCACATCCTGACTGCCATCTATAATCTGTCGTCCCAGAGTCCCGATAGCCTGATATCCTACAAACAGGATGGTGCTTTCCGCCCTGGTGATATTGGGAATAAGGTGATATTTGATTCTGCCTCCGTTGCACATTCCTGAACCGGCAATGATAATGGCAGGTTCTTTCAACTGGGCGATTTCTTTGGACTGCTCAACATCAGTAATAAATTTCAAACCGGGGAATTCAAACGGCGACTTCCTTTGCCGGATCAAGCTCTTCGCCTCTTCATCAAACAAATCGATGTGACGCCTGAAAATTTTCGTGATGTCCACTGCCATCGGGCTATCCAGAAGAACTTTGATTGGTTTTATTAGCTTTTCATCAAATGCTCTACTTAAATAATAGAGAATATCCTGTGCCCTCTCCAGCGCAAAGCTGGGGATGACGATATTTCCTCCGGCTTCTACGGTCGCATTAATTATGTCAACAAGATTCTGGAGCAGACTATCCGGCGATTCTAATAATCTATCGCCATAGGTTGACTCAATTAATACATAATCGGCTTCTGTAAAAGTGGTCGGGTCATGCAGGATGGGTCTTCCCCGCCTGCCGACATCCCCGGAAAACAATAATACTCGCTCTTCGCCGTTTTGTTTGATTCTCACCTCTATCGTTGCGGCACCAAGCACATGCCCGGCATCATGAAAAGTACAACTGATACCTTCGCCTAATTGAACGGTACGTTTGTACGGGACAGAAGAGAGATACGGCAAGCAGGTTTCAACATCATCGGTAGTATATAGCGGTATTTCAGGGTGAAGGGCTTTCTTTTTCTCACGCTCATGACGTCGTTTCTTATTCTCGGCATCTTGCTGCTGCACATTTGCGGAGTCCATCAGCATAATTTCCACGATATCAGACGTGGCATCTGTGCAATAAATCTGGTTACTAAAGCCTTCTCTAACCAGTTTAGGTAGATAGCCGCAATGGTCGAGATGAGCATGCGTCAGGAGAACAGCATCGATACTTTGAGGAGCAATAGGAAAAGGCATCCAATCTCTTTCCTTCAGTTCCCTTTCCTGATACAAACCACAATCGACTAGGAACTTAATGCCATTGGCTTCCACTAGAAAACGTGAACCGGTGACATTCCGCGCCGCGCCAAGAAAAGTAATTTTAATCTGCATCACACACTCAATACAATATACAACTCAAATGATAACAGAATGTAACTTGGCTGACAATCAAGATTTTTTAACGAATACAGTGCCACCTGTCATATATAAATT
>JAQTPO010000040.1 GCA_028712845.1 Dehalococcoidales bacterium
TGGTTTAAGGAGTCAACGGGCGCAAGTCCGGGCTAATGGAAGTAATACGAAAGATCATTGAGCACCCTTCCAGAACAGATACTTTTTATCTTTATCCGCTTGGTGACATTCATCTGGGGGTCGTCCATTGTGATGAGGACCTTCTCAAAGCAAAAGTACGTGAAATCAAATCCAATCCAAATGCTTACTGGCTCGGCATGGGTGATTACGGGGATTGTATTACACCCTCTGACTTCAAAAGATGGGAAGGCCGAATACTGGCTACATGGATGCGCGGTAATGAGGACAATATCGGCCCGGCGCAGGTTGAGTATGTCGATGATATTCTTTCCCCAATCTGGAATAAGTGCCTCGGATTAATTGAGGGCAATCATGATGACTCAATTCGAAAATTCAACCATTACAACTTCATGACAGAACTTTTAAAGAAGGCCAACAAGGGAATAAAAAGGCCGGAAGATTACAACGTTCGTTATGCCGGGGTATCTTGTTTTCTGCAACTTGCTTTTCATAGAGTAGGCGCTGGATGGAAAGAGGCCTCACATGGGAAAACAGGCCATGAGATCATTGTCCATGCGCGCCATGGTGAAGGCGCTGCCAGAACTTCTGGTGCCCGCGCTTTAGCAGTCCTTCGCCTTGCTCAGACATTTGTCAATGCAAACATTACCCTGATGGGTCATTTACACGGCCAGGAAGCCCCGGACTTGCCGGAACGCCTTATATTAAGAGATGGACACATAAAAGCCTTTGACGGCATAGCCACAATGACCGGAGCCTGGTTAAAAGCATATGCCGAAGGTGTCCCGCCCTGTTATCTAGAAAGATGGGGCACACCGCCATCACAACTTGGGTGTCCACGCATTGTTATCGAGCCAGACAAACAAAGGATGACACTTGAAAAGATAAGACAAATACGGACGTTGTAATGTTCGATGACTTTACTGTATGGCCTTTAACACTGGACGATGGAAGTATCCAGATTTATATTGAGCAATACGGCAAGGTCTATAATATCACATTCAAAAACGCAGCAGCTTTTAGAGCTTTCATAGATCCGTGTGTCAAATTCGTTGACAGGTTTTATCCCGAGACAAAACTTTCTCAAAACGTAATCAAATTTATAGACAGTATATAATCCCTTCTGATTGCCCGCGTGAGTTTCGACCGCTTGCGCGGGCCTCTTTTTATTGTCCGTTTAATTTGACATATCTATATAGTTTTGTTACTATGTAAACAGGAGGATTAAATGAAACATTTTACATGCTTACGGTGCGGACATACATGGATACCCCGGAGCGACAAGAAACCGAAATTCTGTGCCAAGTGTAACAGTCCTTATTGGGATAAACCAAGGAAGGGAGAAGTTAAGTAGTGACTGAAAAACATCATGCCTATTATTGGGGACAACTTGACACGCTTGTAAAAGCATATGCTTTCAGGAATTGCAAGGGTTTTCTGGAAGTATGGGGGATGCTGGCCGATAAATATGATGAGGGACGTGGGACTCTATACGATGAAATGCTCAATCGTCATCTCAGTCTTTATGATGCTGTCAGTAAACTAGGTATCACAAAGGATTTACTAGAAACAGCCTATAAATTATTTATGGTTAAGGCTGATGGAGTAGTAGATATATGGTAACTCAGGAATTAACAGTCTATCAATTCGGCAAAGACGATCAAAGGATACAGGTGGTTGAAGGGAAAGAGTGGATATGTGCGCCGGATGCCTGCCGTATTTTGACATTGGGGAATGTTACTAACGCATTGAAGCCAATTCCATCGTGCCACATTAAAAAAGTTAAAGTGGACATTACGGACAGTAGCGGAAGGAAATCCAGCCGTGATATGTTTTTTATAGATGAAGCCGGATTAAATCAACTGATAATGCGTAGCAATAAGCCCGAAGCAAAACGCTATCAGGAATGGGTATTCGGTACAGTTCTCCCGGCCATCCGTAAAACTGGTAGTTATGTAGTACCTGGGGGGACCAGTTCAATTGACACGCTTCAGGCGTTAAAGTTATTGATTGACAACCAGATAGTGCTTGAACAGCGTATGGATAAATACGAAATCAAGCAACAGGAAACGGCTGCCCTGCTATCTCCTGTACCAGAGATCACGGATGAGGCCAGGATTAATAAATGTGTTAGACAGTGGGTGGAACCTAGAAAGTTAGAGAACTCGAACATAACATATCCGGCAGTTTATCATCTCATATACTCTGATTTCTTGTATAGATACGGCAAGGATTTAAAGCAACGTGCAAAGAACCTGCATATTACAGGCGTACAGGCTGCTGCCTTAATCGGGATGTCATCGCAATTATTGAGTCTGGTAATTTATCTAACGGATAGAAACTTCAACGGATATTTTGATAAAAACTATTGACACGGCTATATAGATGTGTTAAAATCCTATGTATAAAAGGATAAGGAGAGGATCAATGCGAGCGACAGGAAAATGCAACGGCGGAGTATGCCAGCAGAAATGCCCACAGGGGCATTGTTTGGCAACGTTGATGTGTACACAGAGGATTAATGGCGATCCCTGCGCTACATGCCCCAAGAATCAAAATTGTCACATTTTGGGGAGAGACCATGGGCAGGTTTAAGAAATTTATTGCCAATATCGTAACCGGCTGCAGGCCGGGAGATCATCCGCCATTTTCGGTATGTGACCGGTGCTATTACAAAGATAGCTGCCCGGCGGAGGTGAAATAATGTACGGCTATGTTAATCCCGGCGGTGAACTGGCAGTAAAAAACGAGCTATCTCACAGATTGGGAGCGTATCTCGAAGCTAAGAAAATGATGAAAGCCTGTAAGAACATGAGCTTGTTCATAGCGCTAAAACATTTTAGCGATGAAATATCAATGAAATAAGGGCAAGACGTAAAAGCCCCAAACCGTCAAAAGGAGAAAAGAATGCCAGAGGAAAATGATAAAGGTTTAAAAGTAGGTATCTCACT
This sequence comes from Dehalococcoidales bacterium, assembly GCA_028712845.1. The sequence continues at coordinate 2,970 of JAQTPO010000040.1, forward strand.
AAGCCGAAAACTCAACCTGGGTAATTATGAATCAGCGGATGTGTGGGTTTCTCTTACCAATATTGAGCCAGGTACTACCCGAGAGGAAATGGAAGCGGCACTTGCCACGGGCGCACTTGCCTACGATGTGCTCAAGGTTGCTATCAAGGACAAGATCGCAGATCAGCGTAATAAAGCTGAATAAAATAGGGAGCGACAGATAATCCCAATACTGTCAAGGAAAAAAGAATGAACAAAGTTCAAAGTGTAATTCCGGGAACATCGGAATACCAAGGAAAGTCAACACCAGTATGGGACATAGCCTGTCAGATGACAGATGGCACAATGCGCGGCGCAAGGTCTTACCGGGAACTGAAAGCCGGTGACGTGTTAGAGGATGACGACTTCAAGCGTAACAAGAAGGGTGACGGATGGGTAATTTGGGGAGAGAAAAAAGGCTCCGGCGGTAAATCATGGCCGCCAAAGGATGACAACATCATAGTCGCTCAATGCGCCGCAAAGATGGTGTGCGACCTGGTAATAGCCGGAAAGATTAACCCGGTCAAGATGGCCGACTATCAAGAGAATTTTATCATCATGGCAAAGGCTATTAAAGCAACAGCGGCAGCGATTAAAGACCCGGCACCGGCTACTAAGCCAGCGACAACCAGCGCAGCACCCGCAGCCAAAGCAGCACCGCTTACTGGCGAAACAGCCGGCATAAAGAACATGGGGATGCTCAGGCTGGCCATCGGTAAGGAATACCCGACTTTAAAGACCACAGCAGCACAGGACAAGGTACTTGGCCCCGACCCGATTACCGACTTTGATGCAGCTTTCCAGAAGGTCAAGGACTATATGGAGGGACTGAAGATATGATATACACGTCATATAACTTAGCAGTAAAGCATAATGCTTATGATGAGGAACTTGACAAATGGGAAAAACATGTCAAGAAGTTAGACAAAGACAAACTGATACCCTTAATTGACATACTGGATGTACTCGGCTTAGCTAACTGCCTTTGGGCATTAAGGTCAACTACTGACGATTCTGCCGCACAAACCATATCAGTTAAATTTGCTATTGCTTGTGCAGACCGGGTATTAATCCATTTTGAAAACAAATATCCAAAAGACAAACGACCCCGGCAAGCAATAGAAGCAGCACAAAAATATCTCTTATTCCCTTCAGAAGAAACGGCTTATGCGGCTTATGCGGCTTATGCGGTTTATGCGGCTGATGCGGCTTATGCGGCTTATGCGGCGGCTGATGCGGCGGCTGATGCGGCGGCTGATGCGGCTGCTGATGCGGCGGCTGATGCGGCGGCTGATGCGGCGGCTGATGCGGCGGCTGATGCGGCTCATGCGGCGGATGATACGGCGGCTGAAAGAAGATGGCAGATTACTAAGTTAAAGGAACTGTTAGAGGAGACAGTATGAGCGATCTCACACACATTGACCCTGACTTTTCAACAGAGGCCATTTGGGAACGGCTGGCAAAATCCGGGTACGTGCCTGCAAACCGGTTTACAGCGTCGATAAAGACGGTAACAAAATAGGAGCCGTTAAATGAGGGATTGGTTAAACTGTTTGTTAAACTGGGCGAGACAAGGGAATAATTTTTACTGGTTAGCCATATTATATATTCTTTCCATTGCAACTCTTCTGATCATATTATGGCTGACCGGCCACATTCACCAAGTGAATGTTGTGCGGTGGGAGGTTTATTAATGAAAAACTGGTTAATTTGTAAGCTGGGCGGGTATCCTGCACCGGAAGAAGGAATTGCACTTTTAGTCTACCCTGACCCGGACGATCCCAAAGGCAAGGAGTATAACGTCGCTCATATCGAAGGCGGCAAAGACGAAGTTATTTATTTCTGCGGCGGCGTCCCCATGCCGACAGCCGGAGAGGGCCAGCACGTAGTCGGCCCGGTAGTCCGGCATAACCCGGTCAGGTCAAAGAAAAGCCTGGAAGAGCTGGGGAAACGGACGGGGGCGCTGGTTACAAAGCCTGCATCAGAGTCATCTTTACATGCCGATTATATTGTCGAGGAGTCCCACAAGGAAACGGTTTACGGGAAGGAAGTCAATGTAATCGACAAGATAAAAATACTAGGAATACGTCAGGAAGGAGTGCAAGGATGAGTTTCGATCCTGAAATAGATCAAATCATAGATAAGCTGCAGCAAAAGGAATGCCCGGACAGCATTATTGAGCTATTACGCAAATGGAACGGGACAGATACATTCACAGATTACCCGGCCAATGACGCAGCACGCAAGCAATTTAAAACTGCGTGGCCCTGTAAAAGTTGAGTCGAAATGCCCGGAGGAAATTTATTAAAAAGGAGTCACTAAAAGAATATGTGGTTGCAGATTTGTAAATCCTCCGGGCACCTTAAAGGTGAAATATGAAAATAGGCGATAGAGTACTTCACAACAAATATGGTATTGGTGAGATCACGAAGATCAATGCTGACCAGGTTACTTGTCTGCTTGCCGGGGCGTACCGGACGTTTACTACTGAAGCAGCTCAGGCTATGGTAAAAGCAGCCGATAATTCAAGAGGTACAACCGGCGCAGACTTTAGACGGGAAGAAAAGCGTTATCCCTGTAGTTTTTGTTCTGGGTCGTTTGAAACACCTATTGGATGCAAAACTCATGAAACGCAATGCAAGGAAAATCCGAATGCCAAACAATGGAAAAGTGTGACTGTGAAGCCGGAAGTTATGGCAGCAAGAAAGGAAGTATTAAAGAAACGCTCTAAGAAGCGAGGGGCACCGCCAGGAAATAAAAACGCCAAGAAACCACAGGATATTAAAAAACCCAAAGTATCACATCATTCAGTGGATAGGATGCATGAAATAGGCCGCCATCCGCAAACGATCAGTATCCTTCGTAATGCTCTGACTGCCCGATGGCTGGTCTTTTTAAATCAGGATGGAAGCTCGAACAAAACTCTCAATCAACTGCGGGCTGATTTTACACAGGAACTATTCAAGGAATTTGAGATATGACACTGCGATTTAGTACAGCGGTAGACACAACGTTAAACAGCGCCCAGTCGTTTCTACTGGCCCGTCTTATCAAGGACAACGGACATTGGGACGGCTGCGATGACATTCTTACTTTAGACCGGGATTATTGCACAGGCTGTATACACTGTGATTATTGCCGGTCTATTCGAAGGGAATTTGACAGGAAAGAAAAATAAGGCTATTATCTGCAATAGAGTATTGTGCGATGCTTAAAACTTTAACTATTAAAGCCCCAGGAGAAACTACATTATGTAGGAAGGTGCGCACACACCGTTCTCTTGGGGCTTTTGTTGTTAAGGTGGTCTATGTCTAATCCACAACTTGAAAACGGTCACATTGATATTGCTAACGAGATAGCCGAGGCACTTGCAGGGTATAGGCTTTCAGGAGAGGAGTGGCAGATTTTATGGGTCATTATTCGTAAGACCTGGGGCTGGCACAAGAAAGAAGATATGATTTCATTAAGCCAATTTAGTCTATTAACAAAATTGCTAAAGCCTTGTATTAGCCGCAGTATTAAAAAACTGTTAGCAAAACGGCTAATAACTGTTAGCAAATCTGCTAATCCTATGTTGCCAAACACATACGGATTTAATAAGCATTACGATCAATGGACACCTTTAGCAAAACGGCTAATAACCATTAGCCAAATTGATAAAACAACCATTAGCCAAAATGCTACCCACAAAAGAAAAAGAACTACAAAAGAAAAAGAATACGTTATCCCCTATAAAGAGATTGTGGAAATTTATCACGAGTTATGCCCAAGAATGCCGAGGGTTCATAAGTTGACCGACAAGCGCAGGGATAAAATTAAGTCCAGGTGGGAGGAGCTTAAGACGCTTGACGAATTTCGCAGGCTGTTTGAACTGGCCGGGAAAAGTGATTTTCTGTGCGGAGTCAATAACAGGAAATGGACGGCTGATCTTCTCTGGATGATGGACTCTGAAGAACACGTGGTAAAGATTTTAGAGGGCGGATACAAGACTAATTTTAAACCGAACGAGAAACCAGGCGAGAAACCGGTTGACGAAAACTGGTACAAAGATCATGGGTATAATTTAGTAGGAGGGTCAAAATGACCTGCACATTTTGCGGAAACGAGACAGACGAAAAACCTAGTGTGAATCCTTTGGTGACTATTTGCGTACCGTGTGCTGACAAGGTGCGCGACCACTGGCAGACGATGATAGATAAGACATACCCGGATTATAGGTTCGAGACATTCCGGGTTAACCCTGGTAATGTTGAGGCACACACGGGGGCCGTAAAGTTTGCTAATTCGGACACCACTGGCCTATGGATAAGCTCTAAAACTCCCGGCAATGGAAAGACACACCTTGCAGTTTCAACGGTGCGCCAGTGGCTTATTTCGCATAAACCGTCTGTGAGTTGGCCCTTTGAAAGATTATCAAAGCCTTATCAAATAACTTCAGACTCCCGGATACTTCAGGAAGTACGCAAGACCTATCAGGACGATAGCGGAGAGGACGAAGGCGAGGTTATTTCACGGTACGGAGGGTATTCAGTCCTGTTAATCGATGACCTGGGTAAATACGTAGCCAAGGATACGGGTTTTGCGCAGCGGATATTATACGAGATAATCAACATCCGGTATAACCTACGCAAGCCCACTATTTTCACAACCAACATACCGGGGCCTGAATTACAGGATTACTTAGGTGAGTATATCTGTGATCGAATGCGCGGGATGACTCGCTTAGAGGACGGAACACATCCTATTTATGAGATAAAAGGGGAAAGCCAACGATGACCGAAGCTCAATTCCAGGCTCAAATAATCCAACTCGCAAAGCTCTACGGATGGAAGATATACCATACCCATGACTCCCGAAAGTCTGAGGCCGGGTACCCGGATTTAACCATGGTAAAAGACAATCGGCTTATTTTCTGGGAAGTAAAATCGGACAAAGGAAAGCTATCCGGTGAGCAACGTGACTGGTTAACCTGTCTTAAGAAGGTTGCACAGGCCGAGGTGGTACAGCCGCATAGTTGGGAATACATCCAGAAGGAATTGACCCGATGAAAAAACCTAAAGTCGAAATAATCATCACCGGGCTTTGTCTTAGATGTTGGAACCGGACCAAGAGGAAACTATGCAGCCGGGGCTTTGTCCAGGATGATAATAAAACAGAATGCAGATATGCATCAGGGGTGAAATGATACCTCAAATAGTAAGAGATGCCATCCTTGACCGTTCCGGCGGGCTTTGCGAAGAAAAGAATTGCAAGGGCCCGGACTTCCGGGGTTATCAAAACTGCCACATCGAACATCGAAAGATGGGTGGGAGACATGGGGCAGCTGCTCTGATTATCGATGATGCCAGGAATATCTTTTACGGCTGCGCCCACATCCATGACGTAATCGACCGGCGGTGTAAAGAAGATTACCCCGGCCAGCGCCAAGAGGTTTTGGACTTTATCAAAGAGAAAATACATCACGACGAATGGAGGAGAGAATTTGCTCAATAACCAGCAGTACTTTTTCAGGGTCCATGATCCGCGTTTCAAGCTAAACTGGAACTCAGAGCGCCGGTATCCTTCGGAAGTGTTCCCCTTCGGTTCACCCGATATAGAGTTATTCGCACACTTAACCGGTGAAACCTGGTACGTCACTGAAAAGAAAACGGGAACGAAGATTTCGGAGGGCCCGGACATGGACACGGCGGTCAAGAATGCCAAAGAAGTAATCAGGGCATACGGTGATGAGAAGTTTATTTCTTTAATAAAAGACGTACTGCAGAAGTTTAAGGATGGATGGGATTATGACTACGGAACTAAAGAATGGAGCGATCCCAACGCTGTCAAGATTATGGAGCCTGAGGCCCCGGTCGGAGCGGACGAATAGATGATTTATCAATGGCGCAAAGGTATAGCAACATGGGTCAAAGGAAGTACCCTGCATATCTCTGTGCCGTTTACTTGGTTAATGGAAGATGCAGAGAAAATGAAAGCTAAATGGAAAGGTGATTGTGTCATTGGTGGTAGCGGCTTAATGCTACCAAGCGAATATACGGAATTTGAGCCGTTAATTCTTCATAATGCCTGCGCCACTTTCACAACTAGGGGATGTATTAATAACTGCTCATTCTGTGCCGTGCCTAAACTAGAGGGAGAGTTTAGGGAGATCCCCGACTTTCGACCTGCGCCTTTAATCTGTGATAACAACTTACTCGCATCGTCAAAGAAGCATTTGCGCCGTGTGGTTGATTCTTTAAAGCAATTCCCCTTTGTCGATTTCAATCAGGGGCTTGAAGCAAAACTATTCACCCCTGAAATTGCCGATATATTAGGCGAATTGAAATGTAAGGTACGCTTTGCCTTTGACCACATAGGGCTTGAATCTACGGTAAGAAACGCTATTGATTTATGTAGGGAACGCACTACAAAGGATATACAAGTGTACTGCCTTATCGGTTTTAATGACACGCCTGACGATGCCAGGAATAGGCTTGAATTAATCAGATCATGGGGAGCTATGCCGAACCCCATGAGATACCAGCCGATCACCACAACAAAAAAAGACAGTTTTGTTGCGCCCCGATGGACTGACAGGCAGTTGACAGATATGGTTCGTTATTACTCGCGGTTGAATTGGTTGGGGCATATTCCATTTAACGAATATAAACAGGTATCACAGGGAGTTATGGAACTTGCAAATATGGAGGCTGAATAATGGACATATCACGTTATACAAAAGGTGACTGCCGGTGCTGCGTACATCTTCACAACTGCACCGGCGGCTGCGCTTTCAGGTACACGGATAAAAAAGTAGGCCGGTATAAGCCGACACCAGGCAATCCTTTAGTAGAGACTCAATCACCAGGTTTACGGATGACTCTAGGTATGATGGATGTCCGGGGACTTTCAATAGTAGGGGATGGAAGTAAGAGAAAATGGAAACCGTAAAGGGGGAATGAGAATATGTACCAGCCGATATTTCATATGTGGAAAGAAAATCACACGATACAGTGTCAGAGTTACACTTTGACTTTATGTGGCACGACTTTTCCAATGGACGGACGGCATAACGTGACAGTCAGGTCGGATAAAGTCACCTGTAAGAAATGCCTGAAAATAATCAACAAGGAGAAAAAAGATGCAAATATGTGATCATAGACCGATTGAGCCAGAAACAATGACAGATTCCCCTATATGTCGCGTTGAATATTGTAACGATAACAACGTTCATGTCGTGCTTTATTCAGGCTACATAATCCATATCACTCGTGCCGAGATAAAACAAATATTACCAGTTTTTCATTTGGAGGCTGTCGATGCCAAATAGTGAATGGATGCTGACACCACAAGAACAATTCAGGGCTTTAGCTAAATACCCATTTGAGGATTTACGATGGCAGAAGGAAAGAGATGCACTTTGTAACGCCCAAGCCATCAAGCTCCTGCAATATCTGAAAAGACAGAGACCATCACAGGGCAGGGGCAGTGTATATCGATATGTCCAGTTGTTTGAAGCCATGTTAAAACAGATACAAGGAGTCTAAATGAACACATTACGATTAGTGAAAGATGGGGCAAAACCACAGCTTTTAAAGATCGGTGAATTACCTTGGGAAAAAGGAAAATTAGGCGGTAATATAGAAACGCCTGTGTACCCAGTATCCGACACCATCCCTATATCATCACCTTGGACTGATGACGAAGCAGCGGTACTTTGTGGCAAGTTAGAATGGGACATAATATATGACTGGTATGATGAATGGTTATGCGTGAATCTTTGGGAAGAAAAGGAAGTTACCTTTGTTTCATATCTCCACGAGCTCATCTCTCTATCCATAGCACATGAAAAGTCTGGGCTAAGCCTGGAACAGTTTATTGAGGGGATGGCTACATATGTATAGACCTGAAGGATGGATAAACCCGCACATTAGCAAATATTTACAAGCACATCCGGGATATACTTCATCAACGCCAGAAGTATTAGCGTACGAAGCTGGTGCAGATGCTATGTTAAAGGCACTCTTTGACCTCGCCAAGCAGTCACCGACTGGAACATTTACCATAGACTCACGCGTACAAAACTGTTTCGCCATCCCCGATGATAAGGAGTAACAGCATGAAAATGTTTTTAATAATGTCAGCGATCCTGGCAACGGTGATATTTTCGCAGTATTGTATGCCTCCTGACATAAAAGTCGAGCGCTGCGAATGTCTAACCATCATAGCCATAGACACACATCATACTACTGACCTATCCCTGGTACTGGATGGCCGGGAAGTCGATTCTAAGTCCGGGACCTTGCACTTATTCAGTGTACCAGTAGGCTATAATATACAAATATACGACGGTAAAACCTTAATATTTGAGGAGGTGACACCATAGATTCTTACTCAAACTCACTTTTGAAATTCATAGCCACGCATTACGTAGACATCATGTATGGTAAGATCACCCCGGAGGAGATGCAGGACTTTACACGGTCCTGTGGTAGAAAGAACCCTCTCGAAACTGCGCTAATCTGGAAATGTGATTTTGACCAGGCGCTTGTCTCCCTTAGCCCAAAACATAAAGGCTGGGACCCGGCAGAGATAACATCCGGGGATATGATATTACAGATTGTCAGATCAAACCATATCGGTAACATGCAACGGACCATAATTTCGGACTGCATTTTGAAGAACTGTAACAAGATGTGCAAACGCACACCGCGCCCGGAGACGTGCTGGAATGAAGGAATTTTCTCGCGTATGAAGAAATATTTAAACGGTCTATGGCTGATAGAACATGGCCGGGATTTAAACGGTAAGTTTTTGGAGGTGAAGATATGAAAGTATATATGGTTACGGATGGTTGTTATAGTGATTTCCGTGTCGAAGCTCTTTACAGTAAAAAGGAATTAGCAGATGAGCATGTACGGAGACTTGACAGTTCCGATGCTGCCGTGGAAGAAATGGAACTAGACCAGCCTATCCCGGATGTTTTAATCAATGTATCTATGGCAGTAGATGGCACAGTGATAAATACCTATAGAGATGTAGGCGATCAATTTGGATTTAACGGGTATTCATTCATGAACAGGACATTTAATTGGAAAGTAAAAACAGATGATAGGGAACGTGCTATTAAGGTAGCCAATGAAAAGCGGGCACAGATCATAGCCGCCAACGCTTGGGGGAATATTGAGGCTACAGAGGAATTGTTTAAATGAACTGGAAAACCTGGCCTTTTAAACCACTGGATTTCAGTAAGTTCGGAGGGCTAAGTGTCTACCGATGGGACAAGAGGTATGGGGCGCGGGCGATGTTAAGAGCTGGAGCCGAATGGGGAGTATGCAGTGATTGCCATAATTTAATCCCCATCTATCATAAGCCAGAACGTGGTCGTGGAACTGTATGTTTAATCTGTGGTCTGATATTTACAAGGACTAATGATTACTGGCCCACGGTTGAAGCTAACACAGCGCCCATGTAACGCCCTCACTTGTGTTATTGCCTTAAAGTGTTGTATTATTAATCAATATTAAAACTGCGCCCTATAACAGGGGCGCTTTCTTTTTTGCCGCGGCATTTTAGTTTAAGTCATTATAGTCGGTATCACGACGGGAGATTATCCTACGGGCCCAGAGTCCCATAGGGTTGTCTCCCTTTTTTATGTATGAAAATAGAGTGCGCTTACAAAGAACTCGTATCACTCGAAAAGATAATCCCCAATCCGCGTAACCCTAACACCCATTCCAAAGAACAGATCAAACTACTGGCAAAGATAATTGACGCGCAGGGCTGGCGCGCACCCATCACCGTATCGACTCGCTCCGGGTTTATAGTCCGGGGACATGGCCGCCTATTAGCAGCTCAGCTTTTAAAGTACGATATGGCACCGGTAGACTTCCAGGATTACGAATCAGAAGCGCAGGAATGGGCAGACCTTATCGCCGACAACCGTATAGCTGAACTGGCTGAAATAGATCAACCTATTTTAAAAGACCTTCTTCAAGAACTGGACGACGGCTCCTTCGACATGGACCTGACGGGCTTTGACTCCTCCGCATTGGAAGGGTTAATGCTGCAGACACATGAAGAGGGTCAGACGGATGACGACGAAGTACCAGAACCACAGGAATCCATCTGTAAACCCGGTGATTTATGGGTGTTAGGGAACCATCGGCTACTGTGCGGGGATTCCACTGTCGAGTCACACGTGGCCAAATTGATGGCGGGAGAGAAGGCAGTGCTAATGGCAACAGACCCGCCTTATGGCGACTCCTGGGTGCAAAAAGCTAAAGATATGCATGCCCACGGCTATGGACATAGCCGTGCCGTTCGGCACGGCTCAATTGCTTCTGATGATAAAACAGGGGCAGAATTAAAGCAGTTTATCCTTGATTTTCTAATAATAGCCCGGATAGCAGGCAACCCGCCGTTTCCGGCATACGTTTGGCACGGTGCCAAACGTATTATATTCGAGCAGGCTATGGTAGAGGCGGGTTACTTGGTACATCAACCTGTGATATGGATTAAACCATCTTTTGTTATTGGCAGATTACATTATCATCCTCAGTGCGAGTGGGCATTACACGGATGGTTACAAGGCCACGGAGAATGTCCCTTTTACGGTCAGCGCAATCAGTCCGATATATGGAAACTCGACCGGGAGAATGACAAACTGCATCCCACACAAAAGCCAGTGGGATTATTTGAAATACCAATCAAGAATCATACCAGAGAAAATGAAATATGTTACGAACCATTTGCTGGAAGTGGGACTCAGTTCATAGCCTGTGAAAAGCTCGGCAGGAGTTGTTATGGGATGGAAATAGACCCTCATTACTGCGACGTTATTATCAACCGCTGGCAGAATTTCACAGGTAAAACAGCGGAACTCCAATAGTCACACGATTTTAAGTACAAAAAGCCACACAAAAGTAACATGAAGACAAACTGGGAATTAATAAAAACAGCATACGTCACCAGTAACAAGGATATGTCCGAAATAGCGGACGCTTTCAAAG
>JAQTPO010000183.1 GCA_028712845.1 Dehalococcoidales bacterium
ATGGCACCACGAACAAACGCCCTGCCTCTCATTTAGAGTCCAGACCCGCTCACAGTGGCTACAGTGTCCCTGTGGTTTATCGTGGTCAGGGCTTGCGATTACGCTTGAACTCATCTTTACCCCCTTTTCATTCGGGCAAGCGTTCAGGTCAGGGCTTTCTCGCTTCGTATTCGGTTGTTAAAGTGCTTCGTGTTTTGTGTGTATTTCTAGCTTCATTTTCCAACAAAAATACATAAGGTTAAATTTCAAGAACTAGCACGATTATGTCGGTAATCCCCCGGGGGAAAGTATAAAAATGAAAAAGAAAAACCTCCCGGTTACGGAAGGTTAATGGGTTTATCGGAAGGTTTTCCTTTAGCGGCTATTTAATGCAGTATAGGAACACTCCGAAAAGGTAATGGGCCCTTACAATATCTTGTTGCATAGCTAAAAATGGTGTAGGATTTCCATAATCGAAAGGACTTGGTTTTAAATGAACCTTTTTCTTTTGCATCATTACTCTAATATATTTCTGGAATTACTTAATGCTATAGACAAATTTTGCTTTCAATGGTTTTGCCTCTATGGTGGCCGTTCTTTTTTTGAATCCAAGATTAGCTGCCTCTCTTACAAGTCTTCTGAAATTCCTCTTTCTTCCACAGTTTTTACAAACACCCATCTGAATCGAATTGATTATCCAGTAATGCTGACACTTGTCCATCACTATAATCGCCATATTATCAACTACCTGCTTGAGAATAAAATTACCGCAATCAGTCAAGAGTTCCCGAATTGCTTTTGCTGGGCCTGGTTCGTTGTAATCATAAACTGCGATTGCGACGTCCGGCGACAAGTGCCCCTGCCAGCAGGTAATCGCCTCTCTAACATCTTCACTCTGCTGATAACCAATCACTGCCAACAAACCAATCGTTTTATTCCAATAGCGAATTAATTCGTAGATACCGCTTTTGAAAACGGTCACTCCACACGGGATTTCAACATCGAGTATGCCATCGTCTCTGTCATCTGTTTCGTTATTCGAACCACTACCATCTAAATCCAGATTAAAAACACCGGCATTCCCAATCGCAGCGCCGCCGACCAATGCCAAAGTAGACTCCGATGGATTACGTGCAAGCTCCACAATCGTCTGCTCAGAAGGTACTCGCTTTGCTAGATCGTAAAGTAAATCCCGCTCAGCTCTGGAGAGATTACTGCTTGTTTCTTCCAAGAACAGTTCTTGCCTCTTTTCAACCTTTGTATTTGTCATACATCACCTCACAATTCCGCAATGACTCAAAGCCACTCTTTGCGCTTGAAATAGAGTAGCATGCCGACAATGATAGCCAGCATTAATGCAAGCAAGATAATCCAAGAAAAGATATAGCCTCCGGAATTCGCTCCACCAGGTAAAGGAATATTCATACCGAAGAAGCTGGCAATAACCGTGAGCGTCGTGCCTATTGTTGTTAATATAGTCAAGGTACGCAGAATATCATTGATTCGCTCTGAAGACAATGAATCGTATGCGCTATTCAGTCCTTCAATGACTTCTTTGTATTCTTCTACCGCATCCCACATTTTTTCCAGGTGGTCGACAGTATCGCCAAAGTAGACCGTTAAGTCCGTTTGGCTGAAGCGGCGGATTTTAAGCTCCAGTATACTGATAGTTGTTTTCATTTGCCCCATCACCCGGCGCAGAGAGATAATGTCTCGCCGGAGCTCGGAGATTTCCCTGACTGTAGCTTGCCTTTTACCGCAAAATATTTTTTCTTCAATAGCTTCAATATTATCCCCAACCTTATTCAGGATAGGGAAACAATAGTCCACCAACCGGTCAACAATCCGATATAGCAAATAAGCTGAACCATGAAGAAAATATTCTTGCTGCCGTTCATCATTATCCTGGCATTCATGGAATAGCTTGACCAACGGCTTCAACCGACCTTCATGAAGAGTAACCAGATAACCATTTCCGATGAAAAACGATACCTGGCTGGATTCAGTGACGCGAGCCTGCTTGTTAAACGCCGGAAAGTGAAGGACCAGGAACACATAGTCCTGATATTCGTCTATTTTCGGCCGCTGTATTCGGCTGAGGCAATCGTCCAGGTCCAGTTTATGAAATGGATAATTTTGCGCAAGGTATTCTTTCACCTGCTCATTCGGTTTTTCTATATTGAGCCAGGTCAGCCCTCCCCAGTGGATGGACTGCAGATTCAATCTTTCTTTTGTTTCCATCTGTTGCATTACCATAGCACATACCCTTCTGCCACTTAAAAAATAGCTACTCCGCTTTCAGCTCCCTGGCTGGCTGCTTCTTTTTCAACAGTCTTTTTCAGTCTAACGAGCATTCTGGAGAGCAGTCGCTCTACTCCTTTTCTTTGCATGGTACGATAGAGTGGAGAGCCAATAAACCAACCATGCGCCTGCCAAGCTAAAGTCACCCTGATAAGTGTGCCATTTATCTTCGGTTCCAGTTGCCAGTAAATACGTATCTCATAATCCCCGGATAGTGTCCAGCTTACTTTGTTTTTAGGCTTGTACTCAGATACAGTAGCCAGAGCATGGAATTTCTTTCCAAGAAAGTCGATAAACACATAGCTGGTAGCTCTGGCTTGTACCCTTAAACTCGAAACAGGCCAGACATGCAGGATTAGTAAGTCCCACTCTGCCGGATGTTCAAGTTGCTTTGCGATAGTGCTGAAACATGCGCCATCAGAGACTTTTATGAATATTTCCTTACTGGCAATGGCTCCCCTATTTTCATATTGTTTGCGGCAGCTCAACCTCTGCATATCACCTCTCCACACTAACCGGTAAATACCTGACAGTATGACTCAATTCTTTTATCGATTTCTTAAAATAAACTTGCGATGCGGCTCGTCCAGATAATGCAGTTCATGGTTTGCTAACATAGCCACATTGTCTGGGTCCAGCAAGATCTTAACGATTCCGCCGAACCACGACGTTCTGTCGTTTGGATTTTGCTCATCAATCTTGACGGAGACAATCACATCATCACATTTGTCACCAGTGATTTTTATTCGTAATCCATGGCTAAGATAACGCCTTTGCAATTCCAATAGTGCCTCATTACTGACGGTCAGCATGGGTCTGCCCTCGCTTAAATGTGTAGTTACTTTCTTTTCAATCAAGCCTTCTCTAATTTTATTTATGCTTTATCCTGGTAGCGGACGGGGGGAAAGTCTGCCCGCCAAAATTACTAGGGCACGGCTAATGGCTCCCGTCCGTCCGCTACCCGCTGACGCAGGCCAGACATCACGAATGACTCTATCCCGCTCCGCAGGTTGTTCTGATTTTTATGTGAATTTTTAAAGCACAACTACACAGAGCGTGATTTGGACATTTCCTTGAAACCGATACTTATATTATTCTTAGCTCTAACCACCT
>JAQTPO010000184.1 GCA_028712845.1 Dehalococcoidales bacterium
AACTCAAATGAACGAGTATTAAAATGCCTGACTGCTAAACTTGTTTTAGATTCAAACCTGTAAAAAGAAGTGAATTACTATGAAATCTTCAGAAGATGATTTTAGTTTACCGGGAAAAGTGAAGCTGAGTCGTCAGCAAAATAACACTATTATAGCGTCGGTTTTAAGGGTTTTATTGTCATGCCGGATGGTTAGATTCGGCAAATACATAGAGCAAGTTCTATATCCAGAGTCTGGCAACCTAAGAGGCAATAAAAATATGTCGGTGGAAATTGGAAGTGAAACTACAGACGATTTTTCAACCCAGATTAATACTCTCCCGCAACGAAGTATCGCGCGGTTTGCGCGCGCTTACCTGGGAGGGTGTTGTCTCCACCGGCTTCTCCAGCTTAACTACCAGCACTTTCCTGGTCGCCTTTGCGCTGGCGCTCGGTGCTAACAATTTCCAGATAGGCGTACTGGCGAGTATCCCTTTTATCACTGACCTGTTTCAGATACCTGCCGTCTGGCTTGTTGAGAAACTCCGGCAGCGCAAAGCTATTGTCTTAGTCACCTGGCTTGTTTCACAGCTATTGTGGATTCCCATAGCGCTAATCCCCATAGTCATGGAAATACCGGGCGCCGGAGCTATTTCCATACTGCTGGGGTTGATGGCACTCCGAGGCATACTCAATGCCTTAACCAACTGCGGCTGGAACAGCTGGATGCGTGACCTGGTTCCCCGGAACATATTTGGACGATACTTCGCGAGACGACTATCATTGGCAACGTCGGTCGCTGTTGTATTAGGGTTAAGTGCCGGTTACTTCCTTGATTACTGGAATGCGGGAGAAGGCGGGGCTGTCGGCTATTCCTTTGTTCTTCTCATTGGGCTGGTATTTTTTGGACTGGCCAGCCCGGCGCTGATGGCGTTTATCCCGGAACCAGTCATGCCGCCGGCAACCGGACCATGTCTGTCTTTTTCAAAAACTATCACCACGCCGCTGCGAGAGCCAAACTATCGGCATTTCATGAAATTTCTCACGTTCTGGGGTTTCGCCTCAAACATGGCCATCCCTTTCTTTGCGGTATTTATGCTAAATCAGCTTAATCTGGCCTTATTTACGGTTATTGCGCTAACTATCGTAAGCGAAGTATTTATTGTTATTTCACTTCGCTTTTGGGGACCATGTGCCGACCGGTTTGGCAGTAAAACAGTGTTGCAGCTGAGTACGTCTTTGTTCTTACTCGTTCTACTGGGGTGGACTTTTACCGCCTTTCGGGGACCGAATGATCTCGTGATACTGGCACTCATCATTCTGCATGTACTGGACGGTATAGCAGTGGCAGGTATCACGCTTACGGTTGGTACATTGAGTTTCAAGCTCGCACCTCATGGCCGGGCAACGCCTTACCTTGCAGTATCCTCTCTCGCCGACAGCGCAGGTACCGGGCTTGGAGCACTCACTGGAGGCTTTTTGGCCGATTTTTTCGGCGGGCGTGTACTAACTCTCGGTCTATCAGGGCAGAACCTTATGCAATCTCTACAGATGGGCACCATGCATGTTACCGGCTTTGGTCTCCTTTTCGCTCTGGCTTTCATCGCTGGCTTGTTAACAATCAGAGCTCTAAAATCGGTAAGCGAGACAGGTGTAGCCACTAGAAGGACAGTCTTACAAGCGATAATGGCGGATAGGCGCAGAGCTTTCCATAAGTCAATCCCAGTTTTAGAGTCAGGGGTTTTTAGCACGTTTTTAGTTAGTAAATTAGGACGTGGTCAAGTGAGTATCCTAGTCAGCGCTCCGATCTATCGTTTTGCCGGTGAGGTAGATCCACCGCAAATGGTGCAGAAAGAAATACGGTTGCTACAGAAAAAACCTCCCCCATGTATCGAACAATGGGCATACGGACATGCTTGAATCTCCTGGTAAGGGCAAAGAATCAACTACATGAGCTGGCGATGCATAGTTAAGTTTCTAAGTATTACTGAGGAGGTACGTGATGATGAATACAGTGACTGAAAGAAACAAAGAGCGCCGGGTACATTACCAGATACAGGTACGGCCAGGAACGACGAGGTTGATTACCGAGTTCGATGACTCCCAAGCCGAAGCACTGATGCAATTCATCGACCTTCTCATACGAATAGACAAGAAACCAGACGAAGGCCAAAACAATGGCTTGAGCCGATAGTGTGGATCGAGAAAAGACTTATCAATCTTTAAGGAACTTTGCTAATTTGATTTTCCCTATTGCCACAAACAGTGCAATAGCAACGCAAAATCTAGATTATATTGAGTTTTGTGAACGTTACTACATATTTTGGGGGCAGGTCACTTTCATTGACGATACCCCTCGTTTTCATGACCAACCATTACCCACCACTCACATCCTGCCGACTCTACATTTATAAAGTACTCTCGTGTTTCCTTTAGTATGAAACCTTGAATTCCTTTCGTACGTTTAATATTACGAGGGGGAATATGGCTTTCACTAGCGTATGGCCAGATTCTGACAACAAATTTTATCGTGTCTTTACTGGCCTTATTTTTGATACCTCCATTGACTACATATGGTGGATTCAAAGATTGGAAACGAAGGATTTGTGAATCGGAATATACCCATTCTTGTATTTTGTTTAATTTAATCACACTAGGGGAAACATCAGAACCTGCTAAAAAATATTTCTTTTCAGGTGAATGGTCACCACTCTTAATACGACTTTTAATAAAGAGGGGAAGACGTGATATGCCCTTTGACCATATATTATCGGCCACGTTTCACCTTCCTTTGTAACACGGATTGCTTTACTTTCCGCCCTCGCTTCTGACCTCGCGGTTTATTCCAATAGGGTGAATTGCAGACTGGGCATACTTGAGGTATTTTGGGCCTTCTCGGTATCCAAATATGCCCGCAACGAAAACACTTCAAGTTGGGTAATTCAAAGTGCATAATCATATCATAAATATATTGGCATAACACACCAGCACAATAATGCCAACGGTTATAGCTACTTCAATCGACCAATCCTGCAACCTAGGTAATCACCAATAATCATCAAGACTGCTCCACCGACTACCATCTCGACCAAAGTAATGGCAGTTTTCAAGTAGGGCAAGATACCTCCTTAACGGGACAAAATTTCAGCGTCCCTATGTAAAAATTCAACATTTTATCGGAATTTTTTTGGTGGTTCCTTGAAATGAGACCTCTGTCCTAGTGAATTCCGGTATCGCATAAACGACGGAAGTTCCAGTTCCTCTTCGCTTTTGCCTTTTAGAAGCTGCATAATTTCATCTTCGCGATTAGCCCCGAGCATACCTTTGCCTGCGAAGCCTGTGGCGAT
>JAQTPO010000185.1 GCA_028712845.1 Dehalococcoidales bacterium
CCCTTTTCCTCGTGGTTTTTGTCGGCTACCTGGTTAATGCCGTGCCTGATGCCGGGCAAATTGAATCTAGCGGGATAATCAGTTATCTTGGAGGGCACATCTTTGAATGGATTATTGCCGACGTGTTCGGGGTGATGATTGGCGCAGCGGTTTCGGCCTTGACAAGCAAGTCAGGTTAAAAAGCCTACCTTTCGCACTTTACACCACACTTATAACCCATTAATCCCAGGAGCTATGAAGGCGTCTTCTCACCGATGCGTGCCCTGCTCCACGGGTAGAAGGCTAACAAGGCAACCGCAAAAACGGCGTGAACTATTATTCCGGCCAACGCTTCGGTGAGATTAACGTACCCTACGTTGAGGGAATATAATTCACCGACTAACATCAAAAGGGCAAAAGCGATGGCGTACTTAACCCAGAGAATGTGCTTAATCGGGTCGTGCGATGCGACGATGAGAAATATTCCGAATGAAACAAAACAGAGACCGGTCAACAGCGCCTGTGCGGCAGTCGGCCCGGGTAATTCCTCGATACCGAAGAGTGCATAAAACTGGTTCGGGGCAAATATGTACGCCAATCCCACGATGATACCTATTAACGCATAGATGATCATCGTCACCCTGAGGGCCTTAATCATAACTCACCTCCAAGCTGTAAGTATGCTTAGATTATGAAATTATGCGGCAAAAGTGTGACTCAGGCAGACACAGAAACCCGTACCATCCGTATAAACGCTTGCCGATGGAGATATAGGAATGTTTACCGAGTACGATGGCTATTTCCGAATAAGTGCCATTATACCCAGAACGATAAGGCCGATGCCTATGAACCACCTGATTAGCTCCGGCAATGCGAGCACGAGTATGCCCAGGATAATCGCTATTATGCCCATCCACATACCGCTAATCTTCAAAAGTCGCCTCCTTATCGGTATTGTGCGGTATTATATGACAACAATTATATGAAGTCAATAGGGATGTATAGTCGCATTCGGATATAGTAAACTGCGCACATAGAAGTCTGGAAGTCGATTAACCTTCGGGTAAGGATTCGTTTCAGTTTTGATACAGGAGAGAGATTTTAACTAACTGCTTTTCTTCTGGCTGAAATTATTATGCTGGGACATTAAACGGGTAATCTCGTCCTTGTGGAACCTGCGGTCACCGCGACCATTGATACGGTAGGACTTGAGAGTTTCGTTGTCACTCCAGCGCCTGACGGTATTAACGTGGACATGCAGCAGGCGCGAAACCTCACTGACGGATAACATCAGGCTAGCATTGCTTTTGTTATCCAGTAAGCTCGAGTAATCGACCGGTACGGGTTCCCGCTCGCAATTTTCGGGTAGCGCGGATATTGCGGTATTCTGAACCCCGAGAGCTTTTTCCAGGTCTTCCTGATTGATTAAGCCCCATTCAATCAGTATTTCGCCCAGCTTCGCCTTCTTGCCCGCCATAAGCCCACCATCCCCAGTACCAACAATCAATATGGTCTAACCGACCTTAACATAAATTCAAACACAGAGAGAAAAGCGAAGTAAATTCTACATCAGGAAGAGGAGGGTTACAATATTACTTTTGGACTATCTGGAATAGAAAATTAGTCACTTTGCAAAAAATATGGGGAGAAGACGACTAGGAAAAATGAAAGTTTATATAGGCCGTTGTTATTGAGGCGATGCAAACCATTCAGGATGCTGGGATTCTAATTTTTTATATTTCACCTCTGAACTTTTATGGTAATCTATCAAGCTTGCCATGCACCGGTTCCAGCCATCCAGGAAGCCGTCCGCGTAATCAATACCCCTGGCCTTCTCATATTCTGCCAGTTCAAGACGCAAACACTGCTGTTCAATCGTTGACTCTATATCCAGCTCATTCTCAATGCGGCATAATTCGTTCTGCAATTCGGGAATATTTACACAATTTGCCAGAGCTCGGTCTTCAAAGTTTTCCATAGCAATCACTCCCTGCTTAGCAGACCTAGGGAAATATTATTATGTCCAGCCTACAAATTCAATGAAACAAGTATGAAAAATCCCGGTTTGTTTTGCTTTTAAAGATTATTCAAACCGGATTATCACCAAATTTTTACAGACTGGGCAAACCGATATGTCGGGGCCGTTGTTATGTCCTGAGTCCCCGGATAAAAGAAAAGAGGGGAGTATACACTCCCCTCTAAGTAACTCAACTCTAATTGTTCGAATTTCAGGCGGACTTGCGGAACCTGGCCATGAAATCAACCGTCCGCTGTATGTCTTCAAGCGATACCGCGTTGTAGATGGAGAAACGGACGCCGCCGACGGAACGGTGCCCCTTAAGTCCCAGCAAGCCTTCCTTCGCGGCATCGGCGATGAATTTGTTCTCAAGATCTTCAGTGGGCAGGCGCATGGTGACGTTCATCCAGCTCCGGCTGCCCTTCTCGGCAGCGCCTTTGTAGAAATCCGGAGCGGCGTCGATGGCGCCATAGAGCAAGTCCTTCTTGGCAGTGTTGATTTTCTCTACACCCGCCAGACCGCCCTTGCTCAAAATCCACTCCAGCACCAGCTTCATCATGTAAACCCCGAATACCGGAGGCGTGTTGTAAAGCGATTTATTTTCGGCATGGGTCTTATAGCTGAACATGGTTGGAAGACCCTTTTTTGCCTTCGCCAGAAAATCATCGCGGATGACCACCAGCGTCACGCCTGCCGGTCCCAGGTTCTTCTGCGCTCCGGCATAAATAAGGGAAAACTTTTTGAAATCAAGCCGCCGCGAGGCAATTTCCGAAGACATATCAGCTACCAGCGGAACCCTGCTGGTGTTGGGAAACTCAAAGAACTGGGTCCCTTCAATGGTATTGTTGGAGCAGATATGGAGATAGGCTGAATCTTCCGGATAGTTTATCTCGCTCATCTTCGGCACCCGGCGATACTTCTCCTGTTTGGAAGAGAACGCCACGTGCGTTTTGGCTACAATCTGGCACTCTTTCAAAGCCTTTGCGGCAAATTCGCCGGTATCAACGTAAGCCGCCGTCTGGCCGTCGCCGATGAAATTCATCGGTATCAGAGCGAACTGGGTGGATGCGCCGCCTCCCAAAAACAGCACCTGGTAATCATTGCCAAGTCCAAGGACTTCTCGCACCAGCAAGATTGTCCGGTCGTTTACGGCTTCGAATTCCTTGCCGCGATGGGAACTCTCCAATATCGACATTCCGGTACCCTGGTAATCGAGCAACTCGCCTTGCACGGTCTTGAGGACTTCGAGCGGCAGAGCCGCCGGGCCGGGGTTAAAATTGACGTTTCTTTTTACCATTTCATTCCCTCACGCATAAATTTCCCTGCTA
>JAQTPO010000186.1 GCA_028712845.1 Dehalococcoidales bacterium
CCGTGCGGATTTCGATGCTATGGAAAAAATAGTGCCTAACTTAAAAAAGAAGGTACTGATACCGGGAGCAGGCCACTGGGTTACACAGGAAAAACCCGATGAAGTCAATAAACTGCTGATTGAATTCTTAAACAGCTTGTAGAATAGTCATTGTCCTGTATTAATAGTGCCCACGTAGTGTTGCTTGCTGAAACTACGTGGGCACTATTAATATTTTAACGGCAAGCTATGCGTGGTAATTAATCTTTCAGGTTTAATGTTGTTATTCTATTGATACGCTTGAGCCTGTAATAGCCTGTGATATAATGTAATAGTGAAAAAGAAAGTCTGCTTTTGCCGCCTCCAAATTCGGAGAAAAGGCGGCTTTTAATCAGAGTGATAAGTATATGTGGAGCTAGATTAGTTTCACTAGTAGGATTGGTGCAATGACAACTATTAAAACAATTAATGCCAGAGAGATTCTGGATTCCCGTGGCAACCCAACGCTTGAAGTCAAAATAGAGTTAGCTAGTGGCACAATAGGTATGACGGCAGTGCCCTCCGGCGCCAGCACCGGCAGTTATGAAGCATTAGAGCTGAGGGACAATGACAAGTCCCGGTACAGCGGTAGGGGCGTTCTGAAGGCAGTCAATAATATTCGTCAAATTATTGCTCCTGCAATAATCGGCATGGAGGTAACCAGCCAGATTGCCATCGATAATGCTTTAATTAAACTGGATGGCAGCCCCAATAAGTCTAACCTGGGCGGTAATGCTATTCTTGGAGTCTCAGCCGCCGCAGCTCATGCCGCCGCCAATTCCCAGGGAGTCCCCCTATATCGCTATCTGGGTGGAGTGAGTGCCTGTACTTTGCCGGTGCCCATGATGAATATTTTAAACGGTGGGAAGCACGCTTCAAACTCTACGGATATACAGGAGTTCATGATTGTTCCCACTGGGGCTGACTGTTTTAACCATGCCCTTCAGATGTGCACGGACATCTATCAGCAGCTTAAAATTGTCTTGAAAGACAAGGGCTATGACACCAACGTAGGTGATGAGGGCGGGTTTACCCCGTCTCTGAAATCCAATAGCCTTGCACTAGAAGCCATACTGGTCGCTATAGAAAAAGCCGACTATAAACCCGGTAAAGATTGTTTCATCGCTATCGACTCTGCCGCCGCTGAATTTTATAAGGATGGCAATTATGTGCTGGAAAGGGAAGGCAAGACTTTCAGCAGCCGGGAAATGATTGATTTTTATGCTAAATGGACAGCTGACTACCCAATTATCAGCATCGAGGATGGTCTATCTGAAGATGATTGGGATGGCTGGCAGCTCCTGACCGAAAAACTGGGTGATAAGGTCCAGATAGTCGGGGATGACATCTACGTAACTAATGTTCAGCGCCTTGAAGAAGGGATCAGGAAAAAAGCCTCAAATTCCATATTGATTAAGCTGAACCAGATAGGTACTGTGACCGAGACTCTGGCGGCTATCCGGATGGCGCAGCATCACAACTGGACGGCTATCGTAAGCCACCGTTCAGGTGAAACAGGGGATACCACCATCTCTGACCTTGCCGTCGGGTTAAATACAGGGTTCATTAAAGCTGGAGCTCCAGCCCGTTTTGAACGTCTCGCTAAATATAACCGTCTGCTGGAAATTGAAAATGAACTCGGGGAAAGTGCCAAGTATGCAGGAATGCAGGCGTTTTATAATTTGAAGGGCTAAATGGGCGCCGGACAAGAAAAACCGATGAGGTCAATAAACTTATAGAATTCTTATTCTGAAGACGGTGTAGATAAACTGATGCCCACGTGGTTTAATGGGAAACGCGTGGGCATCAGTCTTTTTGGCAATAAAGTTAAATTATTATCGCTAGATAGGACCTCCGGAGACGAGTACCGCACCTTTTATTTTCTGCTGATATTCTTCAAGAACTTTTTCGGAGACATCTTTGACGGTAATGCGAGCGCCCTGTTTGCGCAGGGTATCTTGCAACTGCCTGACATTTAATTTTCTCGGGTTGATATTGTTTTTTGCAGCGAGAGCGGCAGCAGTGCCGGCGGCTTGACCGGTGCACATACTCGGTGTGCAGTATCTTGTAGCGCAATAGGTGAAGAAATCCGCCGAGATTGTGGAACCGGCGGCGAGCAGGTTATCCATATCTTTGGAGACCAGCGAGCGGTACGGAATATCGTAAGGCGGCACATTACCGGTATAAGCATGTTCATCATCGGGGCCAAAGACGTCCGGTGACATATTGCTGATAGCAATAGAATCTTCGAAAGCTTTGCCATTACGCATATCCTCTTCCGAGAGTACATATTCGCCTATCATACGGTGAGTGTCTCTAAGAATTGGAGTGTTTGGCGTCTTATCCACATAGGAATTCTCAAAACCCGGCACATTATTCTTGAGTAACTCCCACATCGACCATGCCTGCTTGCGCATATCCATTTCGCCATTAGTCTGGTCTTCAAGCGACCAGCCGTGATGCCCCAATGGCAAACCGTATTGCGGTCCCATTACAAATATCCGGTCACCGCGGAAAACCTCGGAAAGAGTAACACCACCGCGATTACCGTAGAGCTTGCCTTCAGCCTTCGCCTGTTTGATGAGATGCTTGCCGGAAAACATAAAGTTCCATTCTTCGGCATTAGCTCTTCTGAATTCTCTAAATTTTTGGATATCTACGTTTCTGATGAAGTAGCCATATCCGAACCCCATATGCCGGCCCTTCTTGGGTCCCACCGGAAATCCTTCGTCGGTGCATGCCGAGCCGGATTTCCAGATAATATCGGCGTCTCCGCTGCAATCAATAATCACCTTTCCCATGACCGCCCGTTTTCCCTCTTTACTCTCAAGGAAAATACCATTGATTTTATTCCCTTCATGGATGGCGCCTGTGGCGAAGGCATGGAAGAACATTTTTACCCCTGCCTCCTGCATCATCGTGTCGAGAAGATACTTGAAATACTCCAAATCAAAGAAAATCGCCCCCACGCCATTTAATTTACGTGTCGTATTCGTGCTATCCTTTGTGATTGCCCCGCCCTTATCAAGACGATTAATAATATCCCGGATAATACCGCCCTGAATTTCCGGGTCAACCCATGAAAAGTTTGCGTTATAACATTGCGTCATCATGCCACCCATAGAACCGAATCGCTCTAGCAGGACTGTTTTTGCTCCGTTTCTCGCAGAAGCCAAAGCTGAGGCTATGCCTGCCGGTCCGCCACCGACAACCACTACATCTGCCTCGGAAACTACCGATACTTCTTTTTGTGGGTCAATAACTGTTTTCATATCAAACTTTCTCCTTTT
>JAQTPO010000187.1 GCA_028712845.1 Dehalococcoidales bacterium
ATTCTGTAGAGCCAGGGCACCATATCGACGGAAACTGTCGCTATATACCTGTCCCCACTAAAATATGAAAAGGACGGGTGGGAGACAATTACAGGACGTAGTTTAATGATGCGCTCCATTAACTGCAGGGGACATTCAGAGCAGTGCTCGATGCGGTGCCGCCTAACGCTGAAATTAGGTGCTTGCTTTTGCACATATTCGTAAGTGCTAATAATTGCATTAAGCAATCCCGCCTGCACACCGTGAATCGCTACCTGAAACCCAGCCTTATGTGCATGCAAAACTATCTCATTAAACTCTTCCTGAGGCGGATGCAGTTTGTCCGAAATCATACTCGGCACTATTTTTACAGCACCCAACCGTAACTGCTCGTCGCCGGCGCCAAAAGTCAGTCCGGTATCCTGAAACTCGGCAATTGTTTCAGCGCCAATCATCATATAAACTCTACTCTTCAAGATGCCGCACTTTTTGAAATGCTGATAATGCTGCCATCTTTTCAAATCGTTGACAAAGGTAGCATCCTGAAGAGAAGTCAGCCCCAGGGAAAGATATTGCTCGCTGGCTAATTTTATACCCTTGTCCAATTCTGTATCGGAGATCGGCGGCATGACCTGTTCTCTGATGTAGCCCAGCATTTCTACCAGCAGCCCGTTGGGCTCGCCGTTTTTATCCGCGTCTCTACCGATCATCGCTCCCGGCGGCTCTGGTGTTTCGGTGGCAATTCCTGCCAGAGCCAGCGCTTTACTATTGAGAACACACGCATGCAATGAACGGTGAGACAGCACCACTGGATTATTGGGGGACACCTCGTCAATCTCCCATCTGGTTGGGTGGCGTTTTTCGGCGAGATAAAAATCATTATAATCGGTGCCGGAAATCCATTCTCCCGGCGGTATCTTTCCTGTTTTCTCTTTGATTGCCGTTTTAATATCGTTAATCGACTTGATTTTCGGCGGACTGAGATCAATGCTTGTCAGTTTACGGAGGAAAGAAAAGATGTGGCAGTGAGCATCGTTGAAACCGGGCAGGAGAATTTTACCTTCACAATCGATTATTTTTGTGCCGATTCCTTTGAAATCATTCTGTTGCTCTTTAGTCCCGATAAACAGGATTTTATCACCATTGACAGCAACAAATTCCCCCGTCGGTTGTTTCGGGTCAACGGTGATGACATTAGCATTTTTGAAAATTAAGTCGGCGGTAGGCATTATGCTCCATATATTCTAAGACAGGTCTCCTGAATCTGGTGACACAAGCGTCCCCGCCTGTGCACGGCTTACAGCATTTTTTGACCGATTACCCAATTAGACAGTATACTACCCATTAGATACTACGACAATGCGAGGCAATATGGATAACAACCAACTGGCAGAGAAACTGACACTATGGATAAAAGAGCGGGTAACTGCGGCGGGATGCAAAGGAACATTATTAGGGATGAGCGGCGGCATCGATTCCGCAGTGGTAGCAGTTCTGTGTCAGCGTGCTTTTCCGCAAAATACTCTGATAATAAATTTGCCCTGTTACAGTAATCCGCGAGACCAGGAACATGCTAAATTGGTGGCTGATAAATTCTCCATCCCCTATAACGTGATTACACTGGATGGCATTTATGATAACTTCCTGAAAATACTGCCGCAGGATAAAACTGAAGCCGGTGCTGACCATCTGGCAAAATCCAACCTCAAGGTGAGATTGAGAATGGTGACCCTTTATTACCACGCCAATAGGCTCAAATATATGGTGGTTGGTTCCAGCAACCGGAGCGAACTTTCCATCGGTTATTTTACTAAATGGGGTGATGGCGGTGTTGACATTATGCCAATTGGCAATCTAGTGAAAAAACAGGTCGTGGAGCTTGCTCAGTATCTCGGCATTCCGCAGGAAATTATCGATAAACCTCCATCCGCCGGTTTGTGGCCCGGGCAAACAGACGAAGGTGAAATGGGCTTAACCTATAAAGATTTAGATTTATATTTAACTACCGGCAGGGCAGGCGAGCAAGTAAAGAGTAGAATAGAAACGATGATGGCGAAAGCACAGCACAAACGGACTCTACCGCCACTGCTGGATTGCTGAACTGAAAATATTTTTGCCGTGCCTTCCAAAAAAACGAACATTTGTACCAAATTATTCTTGTTTTTTGACAATAGTCTGTGCTATCATTATGTAAGACGAATATGACCACAGGAGAGAGACTTAAGGCGCTCGAGCTAGCCATCAGCCAGATTGAAAAGCGTTTTGGCAAAGGCTCAATTATGAAGCTAGGGGAATCGACCACCGTGGCAATCGCAGGGGTCATCTCTACTGGCTCTATTTCATTGGACATCGCTCTCGGGTTGGGAGGAATTCCAAGAGGACGCATTACCGAAATCTTCGGTCCCGAGTCATCAGGTAAAACTACACTTGCCCTGCACATTATCGCAGAAGCACAGAAGCATGGAGGCATAGCCGCCTATATTGACGTAGAACACGCCCTGGACCCCGTTTATTCAGGACATCTGGGAGTCAATATCGACGATATGCTCATCTCCCAACCTGATACAGGGGAACAAGCTCTGGAAATTTGCGAGGCTTTGGTCCGCAGTGGAGCCGTGGATGTGATTGTTGTGGACAGCGTTGCCGCTCTAGTGCCCCGGGCTGAAATTGAAGGGGAGATGGGAGACAGCCAGGTTGCCTTACAAGCTCGCCTGATGTCGCAAGCGCTCAGAAAACTGGCGGTAGCGATCGGTAAATCCGGAACATCGGTAATTTTTATCAACCAATTAAGAGAGAAGGTCGGTATCGTTTTCGGCAATCCTGAAGTGACACCCGGCGGCAGAGCTTTGAAGTTCTATAGCTCTATCAGAATTGACCTGAGGCGCAGTGAAACCATCAAACAGGGCGATGTTGCAGTCGGCAATCGTGTCAGAGCCAGAGTAGTGAAAAACAAAGTAGCGCCTCCTTTCAGAACAGCTGAATTCGATATTATGTTCGACCACGGGATTAGCCGTGAGGGTGACCTTCTGGACTTAGGGGTTGAGTTGGGGCTAGTCAAAAAGACCGGTGCCTTTTTCTCCTGGGGTGATACTCGTCTGGGACAGGGAAGAGAGAACGCCAAGAACTTTCTTATCCAGAAACCTGAAATTACCATGGAGATAGAGCAACAGGTTCGAGCCTCAGCAATACCGGGCCAACAAGTAACGGCAAAAGACCAGTGATCCCTTAACCGTATATAAAACGCTGGAAATTGAAATAGAAGCTGAGGTCTAGACCTCAGCTTTTGTGTTTTAAAAAGGTAAATATGAGCAAGATAACAGCTCTCAA
>JAQTPO010000188.1 GCA_028712845.1 Dehalococcoidales bacterium
CTTTGCGGTAGCAAAGAGTTCATCGAACGCACTCGGAAATGGCGGAAAATGAGTGGTGGCGGGATGAGACAGGCTGGTGTGCTTGCCGCTGCCGGTATTGTGGCTTTAGAAACGATGGTTGACCGCCTGGCGGAAGACCATGCCAATGCCCGGCGACTGGCAGATGGACTGGTGCGTATTCCCTGTATTACGCTCGCCCAGGAAAAGGTCCCGACCAACATTTTGATGTTCGACCTGTCTCCGGCTCTTTCCGGCAGTCTGTTCGTGGCTAAACTTGCAGAGCGTGGGGTTAAGGTAAGCGACCGTGGCGGTAACAGGTTCCGTGCTGTGACAAACCGTATGGTCGGCGCTACCGATATTGAAGAAGCTCTGAAAGTTATCGATAAGGTCTGTCGCGAATTATTGAAGCAGTCCTGAATAATACAGAAATGTACCTCCAATGTCGTTCTGAGGAACGATAGTGACGAAGAATCTCCAGCATTACTCAGTAGGCAGGGCGACATTTCGGAATCAAGCCTGTAAACTAACCTTTCTCTGCCCGCATCGTTATATCTAGCGTAATGCGCTCCGGAAAAATACTATGGGAGGTTGGGTTGATGAAAAGCAGGTGGTTCAAAACATTATCATTGGTATTAGCAGTTATTACACTGGTTATGGTCTTACCGGCTTGTCAGAAAGTAGCGGCGGCGGATAGTTATGTGGCGATTGTCCCTGATGTCCTGCACGTCGGCAGAGCGGAAGCCGTATCGATTTCGCTCCTGAGCAATGCCGGAGCGGTGAGAGACATTGTCGAAGTGGCGTTGCTCAAAGATGGTAAAAGAATTACTACTGCCAGTAAAACAATAAACGGCAACGACACGATAACGCTTGAAATTCCCTCAAATGCCGAAGAAGGTAAGTATGAAATACAGGTCAAAGGCACCGGTTTTACAGACAAGACATCGATAACTGTGGAAAAGAGTTTTCTGGTATTTGTGGAAACCGATAAACCAATTTATAAACCCGGTCAAACTATAAATATGCGGGTGCTCACTCTTGACCCGGAGCTGAAGCCGGTCGTCGAGCCGGCAACCGTCGAGGTATTGGATGCCAAGGGCATCAAGATTTTCCGTACTGAAGTTGAGACCGATGAATACGGTATGGCAAATCTGGAATTACCCATCTCCGATGAACCGAACCTCGGTGTCTGGAAAATCAATGTGGTTACGGAAAAATCGCGGAATCAACTCGACGTGCGGGTAGAGGAGTATGTTCTGCCCAAATATGAAGTAGCGGTAGAACTGCCTAAAGAGTGGTTTCTGGTGAGCGAGCCGATTAAGGGCAAAATCAAGGCTGAATACAGCTTCGGTAAGCCGGTCAGTGGCGAATTGAAAATCGAAGCCTTGAAATATGTCGGACAATGGCAGACCTATACCACTTTTACGAAGGTGATTAACGGCGAGGTGGAATTTGAACTGCCGGCGGTGGGTTATGTCGCCGGTACCCCGGCAAACGGCGGGCAGGGCAACGTGCAACTGAATATCACCGTGGAAGAGAAGTCCACCGGATATATGGAGAAGACCAGCCGTTTGCTGACTGTGGCGCAGTCTTCAATCAATCTCCAGTTAATCCCCGAAGGTTCGGTTTTCAAGCCCGGATTGCCATTTAGTTTCCTCGTTGTCACTGAGACACCTGACAATAAACCGGTGGATGCCGAAGTGGATGCCACCGTGACATACAGCAATAGCAAATTCGATGTCATCAAGACGGATAAAAAAACGCTCAAGACAGTCAAAGGTACGACGATTTTTGACATAACCCCGCCGGAAGATGCTATTGCGTTGACAATCGAAGCCTTCGAATTGACCCCTGTATCTTCTGTCCAACCTGCACAGGCTTCTCAAGTTTTGCAGGCATCCTATTCTCCTTCCGGTAATTTTATTCACCTTGAACAAACCAGCGAGGGCACACCAACAGTCGGACAGAAGATTGTTTTTAATATCAACTCCACTAATCGCGCGGTGAATTTCTATTATGAGGTTATTGCGCGCGGCAAGGTTGTTTTCTCCGATTACACCAGAAGCAGGGAAATCACCATCACTACCACGCCATTGATGGCGACATCTGCAAAATTACTCGTTTACCAAATCCTGCCGAATAGTGAAGTGGCGGCGGATTACCTGCCTTTCAATGTCGCAGCGGCTTATCCGCAAACGATAAGCGCAGCGTTCAACAAGACTGAAGCCAAGCCGGCGGAAGAAGTGCAATTGAGCATAACCACCGAAGGGCAGGCGAAGGTAGGCATTGCCGTTGTGGATAAATCGGTGTTTATTCTGGCGGAAAACCGGATGAATCTCCAGCAGGTCTTCGATGAGCTGGAGCGACTCTATATGGAGCCGCAGGCGGAAATCCACGAGGTCTCATTTTATCCTGTAACGACGACGGTTGGAGCGGCGGATGTTTTCAAGAATGCCGGTGTGGTGGTGATGACCAACAATAATATCCCTGACAGCAAAGAGTATCAGACGCAGGATAGCAGCGGTAGTTTTCTGAATAGAATTATCCGTTTCTTTGGCGGCGGCAGGAATGATATGGCGGAAAAAGGTGGTTTGGTTTTCCCGGCAGCCGCTCCTGTAACAACGACTGCTACTACTACACCAAGTGTTACCGGCGGACTGGCAGAGGTGCAGAGAGTCCGGCAGTTCTTCCCGGAAACTTGGCTCTGGTTCGATGTCACCACCGATGCCAGCGGCAAAATCATCAAAAAGGTAACAGTACCTGACTCTATCACTACCTGGATGTTGCGCGCTGTGGCGGTTTCAAAGGAAAAGGGTTTGGGTGTGACGGAAAACAGCCTCACTGTCTTCCAGCCTTTCTTCCTGACCATCGACCTGCCGTACTCGGCAATCAGAGGCGAGGAATTCCCGGTACGGGTGGCAGTTTACAACTATCTGGACACGACCCAGAGCGTGCAGGTGGACATCGAAAAAAATGACTGGTTTGAACTGCTTGGCCCGGCAACCGAGACGATCGAGATTGGCGCTAATGACATCGGCAGTGCTGAATTCATGATAAGACCCACTAAAATAGGTATCAACGAGATTAAAATTTCAGCGCGCAGTTCTCAGACGGCGGATGCCGTAATCAAGACAATTATCATCGAGCCTGAGGGTGTTGCGCGGGAGATTGTGGACAATCTGGCGCTTTCCGCGGGCGTCACCAAGACAATCGACACTTCCATTCCTGAGCTTGTGGTCAGTGATTCCGGCAGGGCTTACATTGCGGTTACGTCCAGTTTCTTAACCCAGACCATC
>JAQTPO010000041.1:0-4692 GCA_028712845.1 Dehalococcoidales bacterium
TCTGTCTTTCTGAGGTTACGCAGTACCCGAAGAATCTCCATCACTACTCAGTAGGCTGGGAGACCATTCACCACACCCAGAGTGGTAACAAAATGTACGTGGGATACAGAAATGGCTAGTTATTACGTTTACATTATGAGTAATAGGTCGAGCACGCTGTATATCGGCGTGACTAACGACCTAATGAAGCGTGTATATGAGCATAAAGGAAAATTTGTCGAAGGATTTACCAAACGCTATGCAATAGACCGGCTGGTTTATTACGAGTCTTGTGAAAACATAGAGTCAGCTATCGCTCGTGAAAAGCAACTCAAAGGTTGGAGGAGAGATAGGAAAATCGCGCTTATTGAGTTAGTTAATCTAGAATGGAAGGATTTAAGTTCGGATTTGATGGACTTTGCATCGAAAACAGATAGTGTCAACAAACCAATAATGAAGCGTGGAATTCCCGCTCTGCACAGTAGGCGGGGAGATTCTTCGCTACGCTCAGAACGACGGAAGGAATAATATGACCACACACACCAAACCAAAAAAAGTCTTAATCATCGGGTCGGGACCAATCATTATCGGACAGGCGGCGGAATTCGACTACGCCGGCACGCAAGCCTGTAAAGCCATGCGTGAGGAAGGCGTTATCTCCGTACTGGTCAATTCCAATCCCGCCACCATTATGACCGATGAAGATATCGCCGATATTGTTTATGTCGAACCGCTCACCGTGGAAGTCATTACTCGCATCATAGAAAGAGAACGCCCTGACGGCTTACTGCCCACACTCGGCGGGCAGACCGGGCTGAACTTAGCGATAGAACTGGCAGATGCCGGCGTGCTGGAGCAATACAATGTCCGCGTGCTCGGCACGCCCATCCAGACCATCCGTAACGCTGAAGACCGCGAGCTTTTCAAAGAACTGCTCATTAAAATCGGGGAACCGGTGCCGCGCAGTGAGACCGTCAATACAATGGAAGAAGGTCGGCGGGTGGCAAGAGAAATCGGCTTGCCGGTGGTGATTCGCCCTGCCTATACGCTCGGTGGCACGGGTGGCGGCTTTGCCCACAGTTGGGGAGAATTAGAAACAGTGCTCAATAGCGGACTGACCGCCAGCCCCATCCACCAGGTGCTGGTGGAAGAATCCGTAGCGGGCTGGAAAGAAATAGAATATGAAGTGATGCGTGACGGTGCTGACAACTGTATCACTGTCTGCAATATGGAAAACATCGACCCGATGGGTATTCACACCGGCGATAGCATTGTAGTAGCTCCCAGCCAGACACTCACCAATAAAGAGTATCAAATGCTGCGCACGGCGAGTCTGAAAATCATTCGCACACTGGGCATCGAAGGCGGGTGCAATGTCCAGTACGCCCTCGACCCGAAGAGCGAGAAATATTACGTCATTGAAGTCAATCCCAGGGTTAGTCGTAGCTCGGCGCTGGCAAGCAAAGCCACCGGCTATCCTATCGCCCGTGTCGCCTCCAAGATTGCAGTCGGTAAACGACTGGATGAAATTCCGAATGCCGTCACCGGTAAAACATTAGCCGCTTTCGAGCCGGCTCTTGATTACATCGTGGTGAAAATCCCGCGCTGGCCCTTCGATAAATTCGCTTCGGGCGACCGTCTGCTCGGCACACAGATGAAAGCCACCGGCGAGGTGATGGCAATCGACCACACCTTTGAAGCCGCATTGCAGAAGGCGGTGCGCTCGCTGGAATTCGGCAAGAAAAATCTTCTCTGGGAAGACCACAAATGGACACTGGGAGCAGATATCAACACTTATCCTCTGGAGCCGACCGATTTGCGACTCTGGGCACTGATGGCGGCTTTACGGCGCGGCATTGCCCCGGAGAAAATCAGCGAAAAAACTCACATCGATGTCTGGTTCCTGATTAAAATGCAAAACATCATCGATATGGAAAAGCGTCTCCTCGCTCAACCTCTCACGCCTGATTTTCTCAGGGAAGCGAAACGGCTCGGCTTTTCCGATGAAATGATTGGCACGCTGGCTGACAGACTCCCCGAACAGGTCAGGCAGTTACGGCACGAATGGAACATCAAGCCGGTTTACAAGATGGTGGATACCTGCGCCGCCGAGTTCGATGCCGCTACGCCCTACTTCTACAGCACCTACGAATCAGAAAACGAAGCAATCGCTTCGGACAAAAAGAAAGCGGTGGTTATCGGTTCCGGTCCCATCCGCATCGGGCAGGGCATCGAGTTCGATTATTGCAGTGTGCATTCTTCCCGCGCGCTTCGTGAATCCGGTTACCGGAGCATTATGGTCAACTCCAATCCGGAGACGGTCTCCACCGATTTTGATACCAGCGACCGGCTTTATTTTGAAGCGCTGGACGAGGAAAGCATAAGAGATATTCTGGAAAATGAAAACGGTAACAATGGAAATGGACGCACTGCCTCTATTGTCCAGTTCGGCGGGCAGACAGCTATCAACCTTGCCGACCCGCTTGCCCGTAACGGTATGCCCGTTTTAGGCACCAGCGCCGAATGCATCGACCTATCGGAAGACCGCAGAAGATTCGAGAAGTTTTTAAGTCAACTTGGCATACCCCAGCCACCCGGCGCCGGCGTCACGAGCATCGAAGAAGCGCTCAATGTCGCCAAGCTCATCGGCTACCCGGTGCTGGTACGCCCCAGTTATGTGCTGGGCGGGCGGGCAATGGAGGTTGTCCACAACGCCTCCGAGCTTTCGCACTATATGAGCGTTGCCGCCGACTTGAATACCGGTCACCCGGTATTGATTGATAAGTATCTTGAAGGGAAAGAAGCGGAGGTGGATGCCATCTGTGATGGCGAGACGGTCTTCATCCCCGGCGTGATGGAGCAGATTGAACGGGCAGGCGTACACAGCGGCGATTCGATGGCAGTTTATCCCGGATTAAACCTGACCACTGCCGAAATAGATACGATTACAGACTATACAGTGAAGATCGGCCTGGCATTAAACGTCAAGGGTCTGATGAATGTACAGTTTATAATTTTGCCGGAACATCCCACCGGTGGGGCTTCGGTTTACATTCTGGAAGTAAACTCGCGGGCAAGCCGTACCGTGCCCTTTATTTCTAAAGTCACCGGCATACCGATGGTCAAAATAGCGGTCAATGTAATGCTCGGCAAGAGTCTCAAGGAGCAGGGTTACGAGACCGGTCTCTACAAGCGGCGGCGCTTGGTTGCCATTAAAGCCCCGGTTTTCTCGATGTCAAAATTAATCGGTGTCGATACCCATCTGGGACCTGAGATGAAATCGACCGGTGAGGTAATGGGCATCGATTATAATTTCGAGGCGGCGCTTGCCAAGACACTGATGGCAGCAGGATTGATGTTGCCACCGGAAGGAGGCATCCTGCTCAGTATCGATGACAGAAACAAACCGGAAGCCATGCCCATTATTAAGAAACTCGCCGGTACCGGCTACAAGCTCTATGCCACCGAAGGCACCGCCAAGATGCTCACCGCCATGGGTTTGCCGGTTACGATGACAACGAAAAAGTTGAGCGAAGGGCATCCCAACGTAGTGGATATTATTACTGCCGGTATGGTGAACGGCGTTATTAATACGGTGACCAATAGTGGGACAGTGATGAAGGATGGCTTTGCCATCCGCAGAACAGCGGCGGAAAAACGTATCCCCTGCTTTACCTCGCTGGATACGGCGCGTGTTGCCGTTGATATTCTCGCCAGAGGTAAACACGATTTTCATGTGCAACCCCTTCCGGAATACCGTAACAGGAGACAAGTATGAAGCAAGCGGTAAACCAGCTTCTTTCGAACCAGGAGCTGATGCCCGGCGTTTATTTAATGTGGCTGGAATCCCCTGAAATAGCTCGCCAGTCACAACCGGGGCAGTTCGTGATGGTCGCCTGCGGGGAAGATACTATTTTACGCCGCCCTATCAGTGTACATAGCGTTGACGGTGACAAACTGGCTCTGCTCTATATGATTGTTGGTAAAGGCACCGAATGGCTGACACACCTCAAGAAAGATGATTCTCTGGATATTCTCGGACCGTTAGGTAACGGTTTTAAGGTATCTCCTGAAACCAAGAGTTACCTGTTCATTGCCGGCGGGATAGGGATTGCACCGCTCCGTTTTCTTGCGGAGAAAGTGAAACATTCATGTCGGCAGATTACTGTGTTACACGGTGCTCAAACGGAGCAGAAGCTCTACCCGAAAGAGCTTCTGCCAAAAGAGGTAAGCCTGATAACTGCCACCAATGACGGCACGGCGGGACATAAAGGATTTGTAACTGACCTTATCCCCACCTTCATCACCACCGCCGATGAGGTATTCATCTGTGGTCCGATGCCTATGCTCGGATATATAGCTGAACATCAGAAAAGTTTACGGCTAGAGGATAAACCTGTGTCTATCTCGCTGGAGATGCGCATGGGTTGCGCCCTCGGTGTTTGTTACGGGTGCACTATCAGGACAAACAAAGGGACAAAGCAGGTCTGCAAAGACGGTCCGGTATTCAATCTGAATGAAGTTGTCTGGGATGATTTCACCCGTATCTAATCAGGTTAATCCTCAAGAATCAATTATCCACTTACAAACGAATTCTAAAATTTAGAAGTATGAAATTGATAGTTCTGGTCGAATGTTTCAATTAAAAAACTGGAAATTATATACCATTGCGAATCCGTTACAGGCGGGTGCGGCAATCCCTCCTGTCATTCC
>JAQTPO010000041.1:4792-13336 GCA_028712845.1 Dehalococcoidales bacterium
ATTCCGTATCAAGTCTTGTCCCGTACTAGATACGGGAACGGAATGACATTATATCAAATTGCTTCGTCGTCCCGATTACATCGGGATTTCTCGCGATGATTAACTCTGGATTAAGGAATTCATTCTGTGAGGTGTATATAAATGATAACAACACATGAAATCAGTCTGCGCACACAGGGTAACGGAGATATTGTCGATATTACCGCTAAAGTACAAAAATATGTGATGGACTCAGGCATTGAGAACGGCGTAGCGACTGTTTTTGTCACCCATTCGACAGTTGGCATCACTACCGTTGAATTCGAGCCGGGGCTGGTAGCAGATTTACAGAAGGCATGGGAACGACTTATCCCTAAAGACATTCCCTACGACCATGATTCCCGCTGGGGCGATGGTAATGGCTATGCCCACGTGCGGGCTTCACTGCTGGGCGCTTCATTAGTCATACCGTTTACCGATAGAAAACTGGCGCTGGGCACATGGCAACAAATTATATTAATAGACTTCGATAATCGGGCACGGAACCGTACTGTTATCATACAGATAATGGGAGAATAATTATCCCGTATCCTTGACGTTAGATTCAATGATTGCGTATAATTAATACAAATAGGAACGGAAGGTGATACAATGGCAAATCAGATAGGGAAAAGATATTTCTGCGCCAAGTGTGGTAGCGAATTTATCGTGACCAAAGCTGGCGCCGGCACCATCACTTGCTGTGGACAACCGATGGAACAAAAGAAGTAGGATAAATTAGCTAAAGGAGGCTTCTCCCGTGGCAAGTCAACTTGGTAAAAGATATAAGTGTGAAGTCTGCGGCACAGAAATACTGTGCATCAAAGCCGGGGCCGGTCAGGTAACTTGTTGTGGCAAGGATGTCAAACTACAAGAACCGAAACCAATCCCATCTTCTGACTAATATCCATCATTTATTTTTGAATTAACGAGAAGAACTCGGCACGGCTGGCTGCCTTGTTGCGGTACAGCCCTCTAATTGCCGAGGTGATGATATTAGTTCCCGGTTTCTTAACACCGCGCATCACCATACACAAATGTTCCGCTTGGACTACAACAGCAACCCCCTGTGGCTGTAGTGCGTCCATAATAGCATCCGCAATCTGCGTGGTCATTCTCTCCTGAATCTGTGGCCTTCGGGCAAAAATCTCCACCACTCTGGCAAATTTGCTGATGCCCACTACTCTCCCGCTTGCATCAGGAATATAGCCGATATGCACTGTCCCGAAAAACGGCAAGAGATGATGCTCACACATTGAATAGAAAGGAATGTCTTTCAGTATCACCATCTCTCTATGCCCGAGCTCATAACCGACTTTCAGTTCCTCTCTGGGGTCCATATCCATACCGGCAAAGAGTTCGGAATACATTTCAGCCACACGTCTTGGGGTATCTACCAACCCCTCCCGGGTAGGATTTTCCCCGATTGCAGTGATAATCGATGCTACGGCTTTTTTAATAGCTTCTTCTTTGACCATTTCAGTCCTCCTGTGCGACATGACGGCTCAAGGCTCATTATACATCATTGCGTATATCTTTCAGGATAACTTCGGTTTATCTTTCAAACGCAACAATATGATACTTAATATTAATCCTACTATCGCCAGTGCAAGGCACATCAAAAATGCAGACTGGTATTTTTGAGTGGCATCGTATATAGCTCCGGCAATCGGGGGGCTTACGGCAAATCCCAACGTAGAAACCAGTCCCATAATCGCCATTATCATACCGAGAGAACGGGTGCCGAATAGTGTGGCTGGAACAGCCGTTTCCAGAGGCACCATTGAGCCATAAGCAAGCCCAAAAATTATCGTGAAGGCATAAAACGACCATATCCGGGATATGGACAGCAATCCCAACGCGATAACAGCCAGAGTGATTCCTATAACTAGAGCTTTTCGCGGTCCGATTTTGTCTGATATGAGACCAATCGTCAACCGGGAAATAATACTGCTCCCGCTGATAAATGAAAGTGTGCCGGCGGCTATCAACGGTGGTATACCAATATCCTGAGCGTGAGCAACAATATGCACATACATTACATTGTGGCCGGCATAAAAACAAAATAATATCAGCCCTATGAGCCAGAAACGTGAGGTTCTGACGGCTTCGCCGAGGGTCAATCCTCCCGAAGGGACAACTCCAGAACGCTTTTCATCAGCGCGAAGGATTTTTTCCCCATAGGGTAACAAACCGACATCCTGCGGTTTGTTTTTCAAGAACTGTGCCAGTGGAATAACGAAAACCAAGTTGATAAGACCCAGGATTACACAAGCCCATCGCCACTGAAATGAAGTGATAAATAATTGGGTTATCGGCGGCCAGATGATAGCCCCTATTCCAAAACCAGCGAGGGTGATACCGATGGCAGTGCTTCTTTTCGAGTTGAACCATCGGGTGACTGTGGACATCAGGGGAATATAAGAAAAAGCGCTTCCGGCGCCGAACAAGACACCCCATATCAGATAAACGTGCCATAATTCTTTAACCTGTGTGAGTAATAGAAACCCTGCGGCGGTCAAAATACCATTGATTGTAACAAGTAACCTGGGACCATATCTGTCACTGAGTCTGCCGGCAACAATCGCTAACAATCCTCCGACGACTGCTGAAATAGTAATGGCAACGGAAAGGGCGCCACGTTCCCATTTGAACTCACCTGTGAGCGGTAATAAAAAAACCCCGAAAGTGCTGAACCTGGTGGATATCACAGCTAGAATAAATGAGGACAAAAAAACCATTACCCAGCTATAGTGCAGCTTTTTCAATCACATCCCTCAATGCCAAAAACCGGAGTCAATCTTAACGGGAATATACTACCACCCTGTTGCATAAGACTGTATTTATGGTAAATCTCTCCCTTTCTCAAAGGGAGATTGAGAGTGATTTTGTGTCTTACTTCCAGCCGAGAGCCTCTTGCACCGCTTTTTCTGTCGGTGCTACCCGCGTGAAAGCACCGGCGTCTTTCAGGGCAATATCCGCATCCTTCAAACCGTTGCCGGTCACCACGCAGACTATCTTCTTGCCGAAAAAATCCCGCCCCTGTTTTTTCATCTTGAGAAGCCCTGCCAGCGGCGCTGCTGAAGCCGGCTCCCCAAAGACACCTTCTCTCTTGGTCATCAAATGATAAGCGTTCAGAATTTCATCATCGCTTACCATATCGATGACACCTCCTGACTCATCCCTTGCAGTGGTGGCTTTCTGCCAGCTTGCCGGATTGCCGATTCTGATTGCCGTAGCAATCGTTTGGGGGTGTTCTACGATTTGTCCCCTGACAATGGGCGCGGCGCCTTCCGCCTGAAAACCCATCATCTTCGGACGTATTTTCGATTTTCCAATCTTGTGATATTCCACGAACCCTTTCCAGTAAGCAGTGATATTGCCGGCATTACCTACCGGAATGAAAAGATAATCAGGCGCATCCCCCAAAAAGTCGATGATTTCAAAAGCGGCGGTTTTCTGCCCCTCTATGCGGTATGGATTCACCGAATTTACCAGCGTCACCGGATGGGTTTCGGTGAGTTTTCTCACAATCTGGAGCGCCTGGTCGAAGTTACCATCGATAGTAATGATTTTAGCGCCATAGACAATTGCCTGCGCCAGTTTGCCGAGGGCGATTTTTCCTTCCGGCACCATTATAATTGCTTTTAACCCGCGGTAAGCGGCGTAAGCCGCCGCCGAAGCGCTGGTATTGCCAGTTGAGGCGCACATAATCGCCTGACTGCCTTCTTCAATGGCTTTGGCAACCGCTACGACCATGCCGCGGTCTTTAAAAGAGCCGGTCGGGTTGCACCCTTCCAGCTTGAAATAAAGCTCTTTACAGCCGATTTCTTTTTCTAATTGATTGCTTCTAACGAGAGGCGTATCGCCTTCTCCCAGGGAAAACATGGGCGTTTTTGAAGTTAGCGGTAAATATTCTTTGTATCTTGCCAGTACTCCGGATTTCATTTTCATACCTGCCAATATTAGATATTTTCTAATTGTAGTCATATTTGGGCTAATAGTGCAATGTCAGGCATATTTCAGCTACCAGCACATCCCTAAACGCTGGCATATCTCGCTTTACAAAAGTAATCGTAATCACTTACAATCAAATTGTACGAAATGGACAAAATATTCCCCAACCCTGAATTAGCAGTCGCCGATATTCCCGATGGCGCCGTCATTATGGTCGGCGGATTCGGGGTCACCGGCTTGCCTTTTACCCTCATCCAGGCACTTGCTCGACAAGGCGCTAAGAACCTCACTATTATCGCGAATAGCGCCGGCGGCCGACTTCCGGACATTGATATCTCATTGCTGGTGAGAAACAGGCAAATTAAAAAGGTAATTGCTTCCTACCCTGTTTATGCCGATAGAGTCAGTGTGTTCGAAGAAGCTTATGTCAGAGGAGAAGTTGAACTGGAAATGGTGCCGCAGGGGACATTTGCGGAACGCATCCGCGCCGGCGGGGCAGGCATCCCAGCCTTTTACACTCCGACGGGAGTCGGCACGACTCTGGCAGAAGGTAAAGAGAGAAGAATCCTCAACGGCAAAAAATATGTGCTGGAATTCGCTCTCAAAGCTGACTTTGCGCTTATCAAAGCACACAAAGCCGATAAAATAGGCAATCTCACTTATCATCGTTCCGCCCGTAATTTCAATCCGAATATGGCGACCGCCGCAAATATTACCATTGCTGAAGTCGATGAAATTATAGAGACCGGAGAACTCGATCCGGAGACCGTTATTACGCCGGCAATTTACGTTACACGCATCGTGAAGGGAGAAAAGCATGAAATCCGGTTTGACTAGAGAACTGATTGCCATGCGCGCCGCCCGCGAATTCCGCGATGGTGATTATGTCAACCTGGGGATTGGCTTGCCGACCCTTGCCTCCAGTTTTGTCCCGGACGATATCAATGTCACCCTGCACTGCGAGAACGGTATGGTCGGGTATGGCCGCATCGCCTCTGAAGGTGAAATCGACCCCGAACTGGTCAATGCCGGCTCAGAGCCGGTCACACTCAAATTCGGCGCTTCTTTCTCTGATAGCGCCAGTAGTTTTGCGATGATTCGCGGCGGACACGTTAATGTTGCCGTGCTGGGAGCATTTCAGGTCTCGGAAAAAGGCGACCTGGCAAACTGGCTAAGGGCAGATAAAAAAGTCGGCAGTGTCGGCGGTAGTATGGACCTGGTCTTTGGTTCGAAGAGAGTAATCGTAACAATGGAGCATACCACCCGTGACGGCAAACCGCGCATTGTCAAGAAATGCACTTATCCCTTAACCGGCAAACACTGTGTTAGCCTCATTGTCACCAGCCTGGCAGTGATTGAAGTAACGCCAAAAGGCATGTTACTTAAGGAAATAGCTCCGGGATTCACTCCTGAAGAAGTGCAAGCCGTTACCGAACCGCGCCTCATTATTGCACCCGATTTGCACGATATCGAAATGTAACTACTTGTTCCGTCTGCCTTGGTGAGCAAAAATAGTACTTAGTTACATAAATTGACGTTGGATTTTAACTAATCTCTGTGTCTGGTGGCACAGGCGTCCCCGCCTGTGCGTGCATGCCCCAATGCTTATGCGGATTTTCGTAATTAGGTACTGGCTTCCCCGAATGCTCCGAGCTTGCCTGAGCTCAAACGAATGGTACAACCAACCAAATAATACTACCCGTTATCTCATTGTTTTGGACGAAAAGTACTTAGAAAGTGTACAATTAAATTAGGGCTTCTCACCATTTCATCCGATACCTGCTTGCAAACTAAATTAAGAATTTTTTCCTATTGAGGAAGTGAGCATTTGGCAACGCCAAAGAAAGGACCTCCCATCAGCACCGACGCCTCAAAATGCACGGGATGTCTCATCTGCGAATTGCGCTGTTCTTTCAGATTCGAGAGAAATTTCAATCCCGCCAGAGCCGCCATTCAAATCCGCAGATTAGTCCAATCTGATAATGAATATGAAATATCCTTCACCGACAAATGCGACAACTGCGGCATCTGTGTCCGATTTTGCAGCTATGGGGCGTTGACTCAGGAAGAAAAAGTAAGGCAAGGCGGAAATGAGTAATCCGGGTTATGCGGGTAGTATCCTTTATATCGACTTATCCGCACAAACAACAAAAACAGAACCTTATGACTTCGAGTTAGCGAAAAGCTTAATCGGTGGTTATGGGGTCAATAATAAACTGGCATATGAGCTTATGCGTCCCGGGGTAGATGCGCTTTCCCCCGAAAATTTGATAATTATCGGCACCGGACCTTTTACCGGCACGCTCGTTCCCGGAGCTTCGAAGCTCCTCGTCACCACAAAATTTCCTTTGAACGACGCGTTTGCTACCGCCGCCGGAGGGGGAAGCTTTGCTCTCATGCTGAAAACCGCCGGATACGACCATGCCGTTATCAGCGGACGTTCTCAAAAACCGGCGTACCTGAGAATCACACAGGACGGCGCTTATTTCCACGACGCTAAAGAGTTGTGGGGCAAAGATAGCTATGAAACAATCGACACATTACGGAAACTCTACGAACCCTGCAGTGTCATCCCCATCGGGCAGGCAGGCGAGCATCTAGTCAAAATTTCCCTCACATCCGTCGACAAAGCAGGAACTTTGGGTCGGGGTGGACTGCCCGCCGTGATGGGTTCCAAGAACCTGAAAGCCATCGTTGTGGAGCAGGGCGCAAAGGCAATAGCCGTTGCCCATCGACTTGACTTCCAGAAACTGGTCAATGCTTTTCATGAGCGCATCCTCAAATGGCCCAACCGTCAATTTATACTTGACAACGGGCTGTTCCCTGCGCCTACAGATATGAGAGAACTGCACCGGAAAACCCGAAGGCCCCTCGCCTGTCCAGGTTGCCCTCTGGCTGAAAAAGTGGTAGTGAGGCTGAAAGAAGGTCCCTGTGCCGGCTTGCAGACCTATATGCCCCATCTGAACATCAATCGGTTCGATACTTCAGACAGCACAACCGCATATGAGCAATCGCTCCAATACATCGATACGCTAAACAGATATGGACTCTGCATTATGAATTTCACCCAGCTTCTCTCTGTCGTGCTGACTGCTTATCAGGATGGCATTATTACGAAAAAAGACACCGGCGGCATCGAGCTTAAGGACGACCTCGAAACGACTCTCAAATTAGCGCAAATGACTGCTTACAGCGAAGGACTCGGTGATGCGCTGGCAGAAGGGCTGGTGGGAGCCGCTCAAAAGATTGGCTTGGAAGGCATAGACAACATCAAAGGGCAGAACGTCATCTACGACCCGCGCCTGCGCGGCATGGGCACAATGGAATTCGAACAGATGACGACACCGCGAGGCTCACACTCGGCGGCGGCAGGCTCACCAGCTTACGAGCAGGGAAGACCGCCATCAGACTTCCTGCGGCACGGGGAGCGGATGGGAATCTCTGAGGAAGCTTTGAAGCGCGTCGTTAGCGCCGACTCATTTAATCCCGGACGGTTCAGTCGGTACAGCGAGGACTGGTACGCTCTGTTCAACTGTCTGGGGCTGTGCAACCGGGCGCACGTGAACCGTTTCTACCATATAAAAACCATCACTGAGTTTTATACCGCCGTGACCGGCATCGAAGCGACTCCGACACAGTTGATGAAAGCCGCCGAGCGCGCCTGGACGATTGAAAAAATGCTTAATGTCCGAGAAGGGTTCGGTCGCAAAGATGACAAACCACCGGAATCGTGGTTTCAACCTTTGCTCAAAGACGGCAAGGAATACCGCATCACCGACTATTACAAGACT
Source organism: Dehalococcoidales bacterium (assembly GCA_028712845.1). The sequence goes on from JAQTPO010000041.1 coordinate 12,559, forward strand.
TCGGTCTTAACACGAAAGGACGTCGAGGGGTTCTTCGACGACTATTATGATGAGAGAGGCTACGATAAATTGACCGGTGCCCCTACCTTGGCAAAGCTAGAAGAACTGGGGCTGGAGAGCATGGCTGGCGACTTACCGTGATAAAGCGAGGCTTACATTCTCCGACTCGCCTAGGCAAGCATCCACAGCAGGAAAGGAATCATCACCAGACTGGCAATGGTCGTCAGGAACACAACGCTTGACACCAGCTCCGACTCATTGTCATATTTCATCGCCAGCAAAGACGTATTCACTGCCGCCGGCATTGCCGAGTCGAATAGTACCACCGCTCTCAATACGCCTGTCAGGTTAAACACCTTCACGGCAACTAAACCCAGCAACAGCCCGATGCCGAGTCGGATAACAGACGCCAGCACGGTGGTGCGCCAGGATTTAATCTTCACCGATGCCAGTTTAGCGCCCAAAATCAATAGCACCAGCGGTATCACCATCTGCCCGATGAGACTAATGGGGCGCAGGACCAGGTCGGGCACCTTCACATTCAACAGATTGAAGGCAAGACCGATTACCGCCGCATAAATGGCAGGCACTTTGCCCATTTCCTTCAAGCCCTCTTTCCAATGCTTCCGCGACATGATGATGATACCGATGGAGTACAGGACAATCACATTGGGGATATAGAAAAGCACGGCGGCAAATAATCCATCGGCTCCGTAGAGTAGCGAAATGATGGGGAGAGGGATATTCACCGTGTTCATCAGCATAATGGGGAGATATA
>JAQTPO010000042.1 GCA_028712845.1 Dehalococcoidales bacterium
CCTGACCGGAACTAAGGGACATGTTTATCTCGGCTCCCTGCCAATGATGGATGCCAATGAAAATCCGCGCTTCCAACGGTTTATGACCATATCTGACAAGTTCCGTACCATGGGCGTGCGTACCAACGCAGATACCCCTGAGGATGCCCGGGTTGCCCGCAAGTTTGGTGCCGAGGGCATTGGCCTTTTCCGCACCGAGCATATGTTCTATGGGGCAGGCTCCGATCAGCCCCTGTTTTTCTTACGCAAGATGATCCTCAGCAATACTATCCAGGAACGTAAGGTCGCCCTGGAAGAGCTCTATCCCTTTGTTAAGGCCTCCGTAAAAAGGACGATGGAGGTCATGGATGGGCTCCCGGTAACGATCCGCCTGCTCGATCCGCCGCTGCATGAATTCGTTCCCAAAGGGGCTGAAAAGCAGGCTGAACTGGCACAGGCGTTGGGCATTGCGCCGGAGGAAGTCAGCAAGCGCGGTGAGGGACTGCACGAGACTAATCCGATGATGGGACATCGCGGTATCCGTCTCGGAATTACCTATCCGGAAATAACCGAGATGCAAATCCGCGCCATCTTCGAATCCGCCTCTGAGTTGATCAAAGACGGCAAAAAGTGCATCCCTGAGATTATGGTTCCGGTGACCTGTGATGTTTCAGAGCTTGACGTTACCAGGAAGCTTGTTGATGCCGTACATGCCGAGGTCATCAAGAGGTTTAGACTAACCTCGTTGGAGTACAAGTACGGCACAATGATCGAGATTCCCCGCGCCGCTCTCCTGTCAGACAGGATGGCCAAAAGCGCCGAGTTTTTCTCCTTCGGCACTAATGATTTGACCCAGATGACCTTTGGCTTCAGCCGCGACGACATAGGTGCATTCATGAACGATTACCTTGAACAGAAACTTCTGCCCGCCGATCCGTTCCAGACAATCGACCAAGACGGCGTCGGACAGCTCATCACGATGTCTGTCGAGAAAGGCCGGGCTACGAGGTCAAACCTCAAGGTCGGAATCTGTGGTGAGCAGGGGGGCGAGCCGGACTCCGTCGAGTTTTGCTACAAGAATAACTTGAATTATGTCAGCTGTTCACCCTTCCGTGTGCCGATTGCGCGACTGGCAGCAGCCCAGGCGGCGATCAAGGCTGGCAAGAAGGAGTAAACGGGATATCAACCCAATATAAAAAAGCTTCCCAAATGGGAAGCTTTTTTGTTTTTCAATCTTAAATCGGGTGGGTAAATGTGCTAATTCGTGAGAATCATTTTAATGTACCGTTTTTCTAGTAGCGTTGATTCTCTAACCAGTTTTTTTATAGAAGATATCGTTGTAGGGAGAAGTTCTCCCCGACCATCAAGCAGTTCTTCATAATCAAAGGGATATATTCTCCCACAATCGATGTATGAATTGTGATGTAAAAAGTGATAATCGGATTTGCTAACGGGAAGTTGACATTTATTAAGTTCTGGTCTTTTCTTTACAAAGTCACCGATGCCGGAGTTGAAAAGGAAACCCATGCAATCACTGTCTTTACACACGATAACAACGAATTTGTTTTTTCGAGGGTGAGTGTATTGGCTAGCTTTGACATAGAAAACACACCAGATATCAGACATAAGTAATTTAAGTCTTTATCCTTCAATGTTTGATAAATATTTAATGATGTCATCAGAATCTTTAAGTAACTTCGCTATATCCTCAACAGGTATAGGAACACTATTTTTATCTCCTCGCTTTTCCCAATTCTTTTTCCATGCTTCATCATGAGCATCTTGGCGTCTTTTCAAGTTAGGAACATCACCATATATTTCTATCGTCTTATTAAGGCATTTAATGTCTGATTTGCTTAACCAGTCTAAATTTGGTTTTCTAAGGGCAATAACGTTATTACCTTTTACCTGAATTGCTTCGATTGGGGAATCTACAATATCCTTTAACATATCATATACATTTGATGGGGTAGCTCCCTCTTTTAGCGCCCAATACGATTCTCCAAAGAGAAATCGCCCACTTTTTTCAAGGCTAATCTTATCTGCCAAATACAATATCTTACACAAACCATAAATATCCGCTGTTTTTATTTTAGGTATTAGGTAAAGGATGACTTCTATAGCCTTTCTTTTATTGAACTTAAATTGAATTGCCATATTCTTGTCCTAAATCAACTTTGCTTATATTGTATCATTGGTTTTTAAAATGTCAATATATAGTAGTACAGGCGTTCTATTAATGATTATATATATCTATGTGATAATTAGCAACAGGCAAATGTCTTGTTTCACCCGTAAAAAGTGCTTAAAAATTTCAACCAAGATTGTACTTTACCGAATAATGCAAAGCGCCGCAATTGAAAGTTAAAAAACGTGATATAATTTTTCATATAAACAAATCAACCATCGAAGAGGACAAAATGAACAAACTGAAAGTAGGCGTAATCGGCGCTACCGGCATGGTAGGACAAAACTATTTAAGGCTCCTCAATAATCACCCGTGGTTCGATGTAACTTATCTCGCCGCATCCCCGAATTCTGCGGGCAAAAAATACAGCGATGCCGTGGCAGGACGCTGGCACATGAAGAACGATATCCCTGAGAAATTCAAGAGTATTATCGTCGAAGATGCCGGCATCGTGGCGAAAGCAACCGGCAAATGCGACCTCATCTTCTCCGCCGTGGAGATGGACAAACAGTCGATTCTCGCCGTGGAATTGGAGTATGCGAAGCAGGGCTTTGCCGTCGTCTCCAATAACAGCGCCCACCGGAATACGGAAGACGTGCCGGTAATGATTCCGGAAATCAACGCCGACCACCTTGACATCATTCCTCTGCAACAGAAGAAGCACGGCTGGAGCAAGGGCTTCCTCGTCGTTAAGCCAAATTGCAGCATCCAGAGCTATATGATACCGCTCTATGCGCTGATAAAAGCCGGCTATAAGATTGATAAGATGATTGTTACTACCCTTCAGGCATTATCCGGCGCCGGCTATCCGGGACCTGCCGCTATTGATTTGGTGGATAACATACTGCCATATATTTCCGGCGAAGAAGAGAAGTCGGAGGTAGAACCACGCAAGATTTTCGGGAAGATTCAGAACGGCAAAATCGTGCCCGACGAGAGTATGAAGATTTCGGCGCACTGCAACCGTGTCGCGGTGACGGACGGGCACACTGCCTGTTGCAGTATCCAGTTTGCCGGCAAGAAACCGGAAATGAGTGAAATCATCGATATCTGGCGGAATTTCAGCGCACTGCCGCAAGAACTGAAACTACCGTCGGCGCCAGTCCCTGCAATGATTTACCGAGATGAAGCCGACCGACCGCAGCCGCAAAAAGACAGGGATGCGGGAAACGGGCAGGCAATTACCGTAGGCAGACTGAGAAAATGCAATGTCTTTGACTACCGCTTCGTGGGGCTGCATCATAATACCGTCAGAGGCGCCGCCGGCGGCTCGATTCTGACCGCCGAGCTTCTCAAAGCTAAAGGGTTCGTGAAATAGAGTAGCAATCCGCTATTAGCTGAACGATGAATGCTCGTCAGGAGGTAATACCTTATGCCGATGTCAAAAGCCTTCGAAGAGCGTCTATTCCCGAAATTGCCTGAGATTATCGGGTATTTCGGGACGCCTTTTCACATCTTCGATGAGCAGGGAATTCAGGAAACCGGAGCAGGCTTAAAGACTGCATTCCGCGAAATTCCCGGCTTCCAGGAGTTTTTTGCGGTAAAAGCCTTGCCCACTCCCGCCATCCTTAAGATAATGCATAAACTGGGCTTCGGACTGGACTGCAGCTCTCCGTCCGAATTAATACTGGCGCGCCAAAACGTGTTTAAACCGCAGGATATTATGTTTTCATCCAATGACACTCCGAAAGAGGTATTTGAACTCGCCCTGAAAGACGGCGGATGCATCTTAAATCTGGATGACATCACGATGATTGACAATATAACCGAATTTCCGGAGTTAATTTGCTACCGTTACAATCCGGGGGAAAGACGCACGGGAAGCCAGTTTATCGGACACCCGGTCGAGGCAAAATATGGTTTAAGGAATGACCAGATTATCAATGGCTATAAGCTGGCAATAGCTCGGGGAGCCAGACGTTTTGGTTTACACACAATGATAATTTCTAATGAGCGTAATTACCATTATATGGTAGAAACCGTCCGTATGCTTCTCGACGTCATAGAGATGGTCTCTCAAGAACTGAATATAAAATTCGAATTCATCAATATCTCGGGAGGAGTAGGCATTCCTTACCGCCCGGAAGATAATTTTTTCGATATGCCATCTTTTGTGCGTGAAACCAAAATGCATCTACAGCAGTTCGCACAAAAACACGGCTATATCCCGAGGCTGTTTACTGAATTCGGACGATATATGACCGGACCTCACGGTGTGCTGGTAGCAACCGTCATTAACAGGATGAGTAAATATCGTGAATATATAGGCGTCGATACTTCCACTATGGCAGCAAATCCGAGGCCTGCAATATATGAGACCGCCTATCACCACATCACCATACTCGACCCTGCCGGAAAACCGAAGCACGGAGGCGAAGAAATAGTGGATGTCGTCGGCCCCTTATGTGAAAACAGTGATAAGTTCGCCAAACAGCGCCTGCTGCCGAAAACAGTAGTGGGCGATATTATGGTACAGCATGATACCGGCGCACATGCCCCGGCGATGACCGGCAACTATAACGGCTGGTTACGTCCCCAGCAATTGCTTCTACGTAGAGGCGGGACAGTCGAATTAATCAGGCGTGCCGAGACAATTGACGACCTTTTTGCCACGCTGAAATTCAAGCCGAAAATTCTGAACTAGGTCGGACAAGTAAACAGTTCCCTTTACTTCCTGTATTACCTACGCAAGACCGGCTTCGAACTGACTCCTATAGAGCGATGCATAGAAACCATTGGCAGCCAGCAACTCTTTATGGTTGCCCTGTTCAACAATATCGCCGTTATTCATCACGAGGATGACATCCGCATCGCGTATGGTTGACAGGCGGTGGGCAATGACGAAGCTCGTTCTGCCCTTCATCAGGTCTTCCATCGCCTTCTGGATGAGGATTTCCGTTCTGGTATCGACTGAACTGGTCGCTTCATCGAGAATCAGTATTTTGGGGTCGGCAAGGAAGGCGCGGGCTATGGTCAGCAACTGCTTCTGCCCCTGTGAAATATTGCTGGATTCTTCATTCAGTTCCATATCATAACTATGCGGTAAAGTACGCACAAAATGGTCGACATTAGCCATCTTCGCCGCCGCAATTACTTCTTCATCGGTCGCATTCAGTTTCCCGTACCTGATGTTTTCTCTGATTTTGCCGTTAAAGAGCCACGTATCCTGCAAAACCATCCCGAACATACTGCGCAGGTCCTCGCGGGTGAATTTTCTTATATCAACGCCATCGACCATGATAGAGCCGCTGTTTACGTCGTAGAAACGCATCAGCAGTTTGACAATGGTTGTTTTTCCGGCACCGGTGGGACCTACAATCGCTACTTTTTGCCCCGGTTTAATCTCAGCCGAGAAATCACTGATGACTATCTTCTCCGGATTATAACCGAAACGCACATCCATGAAGGATACACTCCCGTTTACGGTGCTAAGTTTAAAGGCATCAGCAGGTTCCGGCACTTCCTCTTCTTCGTCCAGAAATTCAAAAACACGCTCAGCAGCAGCCGCGGTGGATTGCAGAACGTTAGCGATGTTTGCCGTCTGTGCAATAGGCATGGTGAATGTTCTCACGTACTGGATGAATGCCAGAATATCGCCGACCCCAATCGTCCCGCGGACCGCGAGATATCCACCGAGAATGCTCACAACAACATAGGCAAGGTTGCCGACGAAGGTCATGATAGGCATCATCATGCCTGATAAGAACTGAGACTTCCACCCAACCCTGTATAGCTCTTCGTTAAATTTATCGAACTGCTGAATCGATTTCTCTTCGCCATTGAATGCCTTCATCACGACATGACCGCTATACATTTCTTCAACGTGGCCGTCAACATGCCCCAGATAGACCTGCTGTTTTTTGAAATACTTCTGAGAAGCCTTCACCACTACACTGACGAGCACGAAAGACAGGGGAATTATTACCAGTGCCACGAGAGTCATCAGCCAGCTTATGGTCAGCATCATTACCAGAACACCGATAATCGTTGTGACGGAGGTAACAATCTGGGACAGGTTCTGGGTCAAAGTCGTGCTGACTGTATCGACATCATTGGTGACGCGACTCAAGACCTCGCCATGCGTCTTCATATCGAAGTATTTAAGCGGCATCCGCTTTACTTTTTCAGCGATATTCTTCCGGAACATGTAGGTAACCTTCATTGCCATGCCGGACATGATATACCCCTGTATGTAGCTAAAAGCCGCACTGGCAAGATACAGACAAAGTAAGATAATTGCTATTCGTGCGATGTAAGTAAAATCTATTGCCGCCCCCGGAACATGCATCGCCTTTGCCACAACACCTTCAAAAAGTTTAGTTGTGGCATTGCCGAGCAGTTTGGGACCTAATATCGAAAACACTGTGCTTGCAATGGCAAAAATGAACACCAGCATAAGCGAAACACGGTAAGGCCGCAGATATTTCAGGAAGGTCTTCATGGTTTTTTTGAAGCTCTTCGGCTTTTCGCCGCCCGTCATTGCCGAATGCATCGGCCCGCCCCCACCCATCGGACCTCTTCCCATCGGACCTGCGCCGCCTGGTCGTGCACTACCCGGACGCATCATTGAATGAGTTCCTCCTTTGATAACTGGGACAACGCAATTTCCTGATAGACGCCACAGTTTTTCATTAGTTCTTTATGCGTACCGATACCCGCAATCTCACCTTTGTCCAGTACCACAATCTGGTCTGCTCCCAGAATGGTACTGACTCTCTGGGTCACAATCAGAACCGTTGCGTTAACGGTCTCTTTCTTTAGCGCTCTTCTCAGCGCCATGTCTGTTTTAAAATCAAGAGCAGAAAGGCTATCATCAAAGATATAAATCTCCGGTTTCTTTGCCAGAGCGCGGGCGATTGCCAGTCTTTGTTTCTGCCCTCCGGATAGATTCGTACCACCCTGGGATATGACAGTGGCATAGCCCTGTTCATTATCTGCGATAAAATTCAGAGCCTGGGCTGTCTCGGCGTATTTAGCCACCTCTGCATCTGTAGCATCTTCATCGGCATACCTGATATTACTTTCGATAGTACCGGAGAAGAGCACCGCTTTCTGAGAGACGTAGCCGATTTTATCCCGCAGGTCATGCTGAGTCACATCCCTGACATCAATTCCATCGACAAGAACACTACCATTGGTTACATCGTAGAAACGTGGAATCAGGTTGATAAGAGTCGATTTGCCGCTTCCGGTGCTCCCGATAAATGCGGTCGTCTGCCCGGGCATTGCCGTTAAAGTAATCCTTTTCAGCACATCATCCTCAGCGCCGGGATAACGGAACGACACATCCCGGAATTCCACCACCCCCTGCTTGCGACCATCAAATTTCTGCGGTTCCTTCGGGTCTTTAATAACAGGGTCGGTCTCCAGCACTTCACTGATTCTTACGGCAGAAACGCTGGCGCGCGGCAACATAATAAATACTATCGATACCATCAGGAAGGACATAATGATTTGCATAGCATATTGCATGAAAGCCATCATATCGCCAACCTGCATAGAACCGGCGTCAATCTGATGTGCGCCCACCCATACAATCAATAACATCACTCCGTTCATAAGCAACATCATCACCGGCATCATAAATACCATCACACGATTGACAAACAAACTCGTTTTCGTCAGGTCCATGTTTGCAACATCGAACTTTTTCTCTTCGTGTTTCTGCGTATTAAATGCCCTGATAACCATCAACCCGGTGAGCATTTCACGCATCGCCAGGTTTAGTTTATCGATGAATTTCTGCATAGCCTGGAATTTGGGAAGGGCAATCGCAAACATAATACCCATCATGGTCAGTATTGCGCCGACCGCCGCCACGATAATCCACAGCATCGACCTATCGGCATCAAGCACCTTTATGATGCCACCCACACCAAGGATAGGAGCGTAGAAAAGTATCCTGAATAACATCACCATCAGCATTTGTATTTGCGTAATGTCATTTGTGGACCTGGTAATCAAAGAAGCAGTGGAGAATTTGTCAAATTCAGTATTGGAGAAACTCTCCACTCTTTCAAATAACTGCCGGCGCAGATTTCGTCCCAAGCCGGCAGCAATACGCGCCGATAAATAACCTACCGTTATCGAACAGGCTGCACTCGCTATGGTAAGAAGGAGCATTAACAGCCCGATTCTCAGCATGTACCCGGTCTGGATGCCGCTGATATTCATACCGAGGGCTTTATACTGGACAGTAAGATAAGCGATGGAATATTGTTTGAGCAGGCTTTCCGGCACGGAATTGACCTGAGTATCAACCATACCGCGAATTACAGTCAATTGGTCAGGCGGCAATTGTGCAATGACCGTGAATGGGTCAACACCTGCCGGGATTTGGATGGTGCTTCCTGCATATGCAGCGATACCGCCCACTTCAATGGCAGACACCGGCGTGATTGATTTGATGAAAATTGTATCTAAACGCGCGATTTCAGTTTTATCGTTTGTGTTCAGTTTATATACCGTTGTGTTAGCTAACTGGGGATAGGTTTTCAGGTATTTCGCATAATCTGCCGCGGAAAGGGAATGCCTGTCCAGTAGAATATAGTCCGTCATAACCTGTGCCTTTTCACCATCGGTCATAAACAGTGTGAGTTTATTAAATTCGCCGGCGCTGACAGCCTGCGGCACGGCGTTCTCGATACCGCTCTGCTGGATGCCGATATTGACGATATTGGACATATAACCGGGCAAAGAGAGGTCAGCCATCGCCTGAGCGAATAACAGGACGAAGATTGCCACAATCGACCACACAAAGGGCTTAAGATGTTTAATCAGTTTCCGCACTTATGGAATACCTCCGTGACATGCATATGTATGCTGAAATACTATGATTGCCGATACTGAGCCACCCAACCGTTATATTCGAACTACAGCCTGGACACAATACGGCTCAGTGTTTCCAGAGACACTGACATTTCCGTCAATTCTTCAGGCGTCAGGTTTGCCAGTTTATTTTTAATATTTTCCTTCACTTTTCCCTTCATTTCGTCGCGCAATAAAATACCGCGACTGGTCAGGTTGAGATTGATTACCCGCCGGTCTGCGGTATCCGGGTGCCTTTCTACCACTCCTAGGTTTACTAACTGGTCTATCAGGTGCGTCATTTGCGGTTTTGACATCGTCAATATGTTCGCCAGCTCAGAAACAGTCATATTACCCCGGCTGAGCACGCCCATAACGGCGAAATGGAGACGGGTCAAATTGCCTGTTACTCCCCCCAAATCCATTCTGAGAACCTTCTTATGCAAAACAGGAAGGGTTTGAACCAGGTTCCTTATAATAGTTTCGATATTAGCGTCATCCATTTTGCAACCGCTCAAGAAATAGATTTTTAAGGAATATGTTTACTCAACTAACAGTTCATTCAATGAACTATTATATGGCATAACTTTGAGGTTGTCAATCAGCTCATAGTGGGAAATTCTGCATATTGAAAGGATTGACTTCCCGACTAGGATTCGAACCTAGAACTTAGCGGTTATCTGCGGCAAACTGCAGCACGCGAACCGATTGGTCCACGCTTGAACTGCCAGGATATACTAATCTGGGCAGGAGGATACCATGCTAACCACCTCTTGTCTTGACAAGTTGATAGATGCCCCACATGCTCCCTCCCTGACCGAAGGCTAGCCATGTTTCACCATCCAACACATAAAGACGATAACGCTCGTTGATACTGTACTGGTACCGCTGTTTGAACCCTGAGATATCCGGCACGCCAGACTCCCCCATCATTCTAACGCCTGGCATAAACAAAGCCGCAAACGCCTCTACATCTACCTCGCTTTTCTCAAAGCTCGCTGTGATTTGTTCTTCGGTGCCATCAGTCTGCAGGATGGTAAGGGACATCTCTGCGACAACGTATTTAGGAGCATTCTCCTTTGTCGTATACCAAGAGCTTAAAGGGTTCATGTACACGGTTTTCTCATACCGATAGGTGCCTTTGATATCCACGTTATTTGACACGCAACCTGCCATGACTGCGAGGCACAGGAGTCCGGCTAAGAATGTCATCCCAATTTTAATCATTTTGTATTTTCTAGCTGTCCACAAGGGCGCACCCCCTCGATTGTGATAATGGCTGGTCAGCGTGCCACGTCCTCCAGAAAATGGGGCGGGAGAGATTAAACAACGGAGAGTAAAGGCATCAAGGTCAATTGGCTCCCCGAATGGGTCGATACACAGAACTTTCCAGGCTACCTTCGAGATGCCAAGCGTTCCATTTAACCACAACCTCATCAAAATTGGCAAGCGACAATACCGGAATCCAATTCACCTAGCGAAGGAATGGCGCAGGGCTTTAGATGAAGGCCGGTATTCTTCACCTGCTGCTCTTTCGCGAAATCTTAAAGTCTCAAGGGCTAGAGTGACCCAGATATTGAACCTTCTACAGTTGTCACCGTCAGCGAAAGAAATGATTTCTTCGTTGGGCGATTCCTTATATAACCCCACCGTTACTGAAAGAAGATTGAGACCGCTATTGGGTTTACCTATCAAAGAGCAGATAGCGCAGGCCAAAATTATCCTGTCCAATGTCATGCACAACCAAACGTAGAGGTTCGAATCCCCCTAACGTGACTGGCGAGCGAAAAATGGAGGAATTGGAGTTTTTCAAGCCGGAATTTACAAGAACAAGATGATCCGACAAAGAATGGAATTGTACTAAGGTTCTGTCATGTTTGCGTTATTGTTTTTCTCGTTTCCCTTGGAACATCTTCTGATCATTCGACGATAATTCGTCAAGAAATTGTTTTGAGTATTTCCCAGCGAGAGTATCAGCATCGCTTTTCCAGTATCTGTACTTCAGTTCATTCCAGCTTCCATATTTTTTTGCCAATTCATGTTTTCGGCTGTCATCTTTATAATAAAGGCATAGAACATACTCACCAGAAGGCGGAGTGATACCCGTCATGTGAGTTTTAGCACGATGAAAACCGCCATTTTCTAATTCGTCAATAGCGATCTCGATAAGGAGGCCTCTGTTCATAGAAAAAAACAGGTATTTCCCGGTTATTTCGTAAGGTGCAGTCGGGATATCTGATCTATCAAACCATTCCCAGTATCCGTCACAGCTACTGATCACATTTGTGCTCAAGACTTTGGTCTTCTTTTTCTTGTCCTTGCTCATAATTTACCTCCATTACAGATGTACGTCGCCTATGTCAAGAGCACCCTGGATGGAAGTGAAGCGAGTGTATCTATTAAGATAATGGCCAAAGCGGTTAGCTCGAGGTCAAACTATCCCAAAGAGAAGGCATCGAAGTCTTCGTCTTATCATATTCGAGGTTATTTTTATTCGGATTGTCAGCTTTATCCAGCTCATAACCCATAGCTCGATAGCCACGCAACCTCTTCTGGAACATTTTTACCAACATCGGTACATTTCGGTCCACATAGTCAAATATTCTGGCATCTGTTTTGCCAGCATGAAGCCTGTGCAGCCGCCCGGCATATTGAACCAGAGTCCCATTCCACGAAACGGGCAAGGCCAGAAAAAGAGTATCGAGCCGAGCATCATCAAAACCTTCACCGATATACCGTCCTGTGGCTAACAATACCCGCCTTTCGCTTTCTGGAATAGAGGCTAATTGCTCTGCAATAGCGCGGCGTTGTTTGATGCCCATACCACCCCAAAGAACGATAACGTTCTTCACAACCTTGGTCAATCGGCTGGAGAAGTATTCCAAATGCTCTCGTCGCTCGGTCAGAAGAATCGGTGAGCGCCCCTCCTCAATAGATTTGAGGATGTCATCCAGAATGAACTTGTTTCGTGTTTCATCAGCTATTAACGCCGAATATATTTCCTGGATAGACAATTTATTTTCAGCCGTAGGTGGTGTGAAGCTTGTATTGCGGCAAATCAAAACGTGATTCAATGCCGCTTGAGAATTCAGCTCGTTTTGCCGGATCTCGTAACGTATGGGACCGCATTGCATAAGGATAATCGGCTGATGGCCATCGCGACGATACGGCGTTGCTGTGAGTCCCAGAACATAACGGGCTTTCGCCTGGCGCAGCACTTGTTCGAAAGTAAATGCTGGAAGATGATGACATTCGTCCACTATTACTTGACCGTATTCGGCCACAAGGTCGGACACTTGTTTATTTTGGAACAGACTTTGGAGCATAGCCACGTCTAGAAGACCAGTGCGCTTGTTTTTACCTCCGCCTATTTGGCCTATTTTTGCAGGATCTATCTCCAGAAAGCTAGAGAGTTGATTCCGCCATTGGTCCATCAAGGGACGACGATTAACTAAAATCAGAGTATTTACTCCTCTGGAAGCGATTATTGAGATACCGACCACAGTCTTACCTGATCCGGAAGGTGCTACTAATATACCTCGATTATGCGGGAGTACCTTTGATGCTGCTTCTTCCTGAACAGGTGACAGCTGCCCACGAAAAGCGACTTTAAGTTCTGTACCTGAAAAACTTTTATCAGCAATTTCAGGTTTGATTCCTACCTTCTCCAGCAATGCGTGTAATTCATCCAAGAGACCCAGCGGAATACCCAGATGCTTGGGGAATTCTTCGGCACAACAGACTATTCGGGGAGTCAGCGCAGTAGATAAGCGTAGTTTCTGTTTCTTATAGAATTCCGGATTTTGAAAAGCTGCTAGACGTTTGATTTTGTTAAGCAAGGACGATGGTAATCCGATATTTTCCACATAAATGAGATTGCTTACTACAAGATTGACCTTCTCAGGGAAAGGACCAGCAAGAATATCAGGGGGCAATTTTGAAGGAGGAATAGCCCATGGACTATCATCATCTTCAGTCAGTCCAAGGCGTACCCCTAACACTTGGCCGGTTCTCGTAGCCTCTCGAACAGCATTCTCCAGAATAGGGGGTGACACCCTTTTGATAGACGCTAAATAACTCCATTGGTCCGGATATGGTTTCAAAGTTTCATCCAGAAATAACGTGTTTCCTTTTTCACCAGGTACCTTTTGAAAAGGAAGAGCAATAAGATTTCCAAAGCCCCCTTTCGGAACAGTATCTTGATTTGGAAACAACCTATCATAAGAATCCATACTAAGTTGATGACGCCGGGACATAGTCTGGGTCACCAAATAGCAGCCAAGATTACGTGCTGATGAGGCTGGAACCGCCTCCGAAAAGAATATCCA
>JAQTPO010000189.1 GCA_028712845.1 Dehalococcoidales bacterium
GGTGGCAGGAAGAAAGTAGCAATGGTATTGATAATCAAAAAGCGGATAATACTGAACTTTCGTTGATACTTGCTCACGGAAACTCAATTGGAGTAGTTGGATTTGGACCAGGGAAAAATCCTACTGGTCCCGACCCTGTAAGACTTGGTTATGTCAGTCCAGATAGCTATGGACGTAGCATATGGTGGTTTATAATCGAGTGTGAAATCTTCAATGATGGCTATAATTCCGGTTGGTTGAATACACTAGCAGGAAATCATTTGTTACTTGGTTTTAAGAATTCTCCAATCATAGGCGGTAATGATTTTTCTGAGCTTGCAAATCGCCTTACTGGTACTAGCCCATATCAAAAAGAGACAATACAAAACGCATTTTCCCATACATATGTTGATTCAGGAGACTACCATGACGATAACATTGCCAGAATCATAGCCGAAAGTACAAATGTAGCTGATAATGACCAGATTGATTCTTTTGAAATCCAAACAACGGTTGATTCCGAAAAGTTTGAAATTACATATTGGTTTAATGACGTTACCCCACCAGCTGCGGTTACCAATCTAGCTGGGGATAATCGCACGCTTACCTCATTACGTCTTACATGGACATCCCCTGGAGATGATGGGAACACCGGTATCGCTACGCATTACGATATCCGATATTCAACCTCACAAATAACGGAGCAAAACTGGTCTTCTGCCACTCAAGTTTTAAATGAGCCATCACCAGAAACTGCCGGAACAAATCAAAATCACATAGTTGATAACCTAAGTATGGGGACTACTTATTACTTTGCTATTAAGTCTTCTGATAACATTCCTAACTGGTCATCTATTTCTAATTGTCCTTCTATTACAACATGGAAGAGAGGAGATGCTAATGACGATAGTACTGTAAACTCTGGAGACATTACAAAGATTTATCGTATAATATTTGGGTTAGATTCCCCTACACCAGGAGCAGATGCCAATCTTGACGGAGTAATTAATATGGCAGACGTTACAACAATTGAATATTACATTCTGTAGGGGTTATGGCTTTAGCCATAGAATCTAGACTTATATAGTACATTTCAGAATTACTAATTAATAAGGGAGAGTTTATATCTTCTCTATGGATTGATACTAGCTACCCAGCCTTGAATGTACATACAGCACCCAGTAATATACTACAACAACGGCGAATACGATGCTATCCAAACGGTCGAGTGCCCCGCCGTGCCCGGGGAAGAGCTTGCCGGAATCTTTAGCGCCCGCATTCCGTTTCAGCAGTGATTCTACCAGGTCGCCCAACTGGCTGAAAATACTGACCAGCAGACCGAGAATGACTGCCTGCCACCAGTTGAGGTAGGCGCTGAGTTGCACCGGTGTGGGTAGAAGGAAACACAGGCTGATAATTACGGCTCCCAGCAGGCCACCGATGGCACCTTCCCACGTTTTCTTAGGGCTGATAGCGGGGGCGAGTTTATGTTTGCCGGTTGTCCTGCCGACAAAATAAGCGGCAGTGTCAGAACCGAACGTGACGAATAGTGCCAGAAATACCCAGCTTCTGCCATCGTTTAACCCGCGTAGCGTTACCAGGTAACTTAACAGCCAGCCGACATATAATATTCCCGCAAATGTCCATGCCCAGTCATTGAAAGCGCTCTGTTTTTGCCTGCGTGTCAATAAGACGATTAAAGAAACAGCTATTCCTGAAGTGATGAGAAGCGGGATTAGCAAATCAAAACTGACGTAAGGTTCTATTAAAGATTGCAGTTTCGGATTGCGGACAGCAATAAACAGTAATGTCCAGATTCCCCCGAAAACGGTAAGCGGCGCCGCTTTTATGGCACGGGAGAGCTTATAGAATTCGAGTACTGCCAGCAACCCTATGATGGCAAAGAGGATAGTGAAGTACGGCTCACCGAACCAGATGATAACCCCTAGGACTGGTAGCGCCCAGATAGCCGTAATGATTCGGTTTTTGAGCATCTTTATCACAGACCGCCGAAACGGCGGTTCCTCTTGCTATATTCAAGAAGGGCTGTGTCTATATCTTTCTTGCCAAAATCAGGCCATAGGACTTTGGTAAAATGGTATTCACTGTAAGCTGTTTGCCAGATTAGAAAATTGCTCAGGCGTGTCTCATCGCCGGTGCGGATGAGCAAATCGACATCAGGCATATCGCCGGTGTAAAGGTACCGGGCGAAGGATTTCTCATCAAGTGGTTGAGGCTTGTTATCATCTTTTACATATTTAGCTACAGCATCGATGATTTCCGCTCGTCCCCCATAATTCCAGGCAATGCCCAGCACCATACCATCATTATTAGCGGTTAGCATCAGAGCTTTCTGAATGGCTTTTTGCAAGCTATCCGGTAAGCCAGCCATTCTGCCAATATGGCGGATTTTGATATTCTTCTCGTGAATTTTGTTCAGGTGCTCACCCACAAAATGTTCCACCAGATCGAATAAGCCATTTACTTCTGAATCAGGGCGGTGCCAGTTTTCCGTGGAGAAGCCATAAAAGGTAACGTATTTGATAGGGTATTCATTGATGTACTGAATCATACGGAGTATATTCAGCACGCCTTCTCTATGTCCTGCAAGCCGGGGCAAGCCTCGTTTTTTTGCCCATCTGCCATTACCGTCAGGCACAATAGCAACATGGGTGGGTAATGGATAAATACTTTCTGCGGTAGGTTTTATCATAGCTTCGTGAATCGAGGAGAGGTTATAGCTAAATTGCCATAACCTCTTTTTCTTTGTCTTTACCGAGCTGTTCCATTTTCATGATATAGGTGTCAGTCAGCTTTTGTAGCTGATTCTGAAATTGCTTGTGTTCGTCCTGGGAAATTTCCTTGTCCTTTTCCTGAGTTTTCAGGTCTTCCAGAGCATCACGCCGAACGTTACGGAGGGCAATCTTACCCTCTTCAATTCTACGCCGCACGATTTTGAGCAATTCCTGCCGGCGCTCTTCGCTAAGCGGAGGGATATTGATTCTGATGACGCGTCCGTCATTGATGGGATTCAGCCCCAGTTCTGATTTCTGGATAGCTTTTTCTACGCTGGACATGCTTCCTTTATCCCACACCTGAACGACCAGCTGATTTGCTTGAGGAGCGGATATAGTCGCCAGCTGATTGAGTGGCAGGACTGCGCCGGCGTATTCTATCCTTAGGTGTTCTATCAGGCTGGGCGATGCATGACCGGTGCGTATGGAAACCAGTTCTTTCTGTATGGCTTCAATCGATTTACGCATCTTTTGTTCCGCATTGGCG
>JAQTPO010000190.1 GCA_028712845.1 Dehalococcoidales bacterium
CCAGACTGGGTGGCATTAACATTATTTGATTCTGGTGATACTCTTTGAATTTCATGCCCGCCTCCCTTTGAAGCTCATTCTATACCTTTTTTTGCTTCAATTGAAGACTAATTTTCGGACAACCTCGCTTATCGCGCGACAAACTAACTGTTATTATTTATTTTTCTTGACAGCTTTTTTAGTGGTTTTTGCAGTGGTTTTTGTGGCAGCTTTCTTTGCTGCTTTTTCCATGTTTACCACTTTTCTCTTTAAAACGTCGGCATCACCACCGCTCATACCGGCAATGTATCTGATGAGCTTCTTACGGGACTCGATGTCATATTGACCGGTAATGGCAATCTGTTCCATGATGGGCGAACCACCGCCATGATAGTTACCGAACAGGCGGATACTGCCGCTAGCTGAACATGACCAGTCACCGAGATAACGCCAGAACTGCGCCTGGTCTTCGGCAGACATATTAGGGCTTCTCTTGGTGTATTTCAGGAGCTGGTCTTTAATTTCAGGATTCATGAAATCTCTCTCATGCGGGAAAGTAGCGACAACGCCGCCGGTGATGTTGCAGAGAATCTCAGCTTCGCGGAAAACTGCTTCTCCGGAGAGACATCGACCAACATTAGCGTAAATAGAATGAGGAATGTAGGTACCCGGTCCGTAAGGCACGAGCCCTACGCCCGGCATATAAACTCTCGGTCCACCGAGGTCGGAAGCAGTGTAACCGGCGGCATAACCCAGTTCGGATACCATAATAATCTCAGCGAGTTGTTCGCGTACATGGGATGCTTTCTGAATATTATTTACCTCGGCGGCAAGAGCGGCTGTCCCCAGGACAAGGTCGCCGATGGCCGGTTTACAGCCGGAGTAAGAATGACGATGGAACAAAGCGAAGAGTAATGCCAGTGTGCCACCATGCTGCCATTCACCGGCAAGGAAGACTCGCTCCCACGGCACGAAACAATTATCGAATATCATGTAGGAGTCTGTCTGCGCCAGCGTAAATCCACGCTTGTATTTCTCACGATTTCTGTAGTCATGGATGGTAACTACCTGTTTCAGTCCGTCCCAGTCAGCAGGAATTGCGAAGGACACTGCATAGTCCTTATCTTCAGCACGTAAGGCTCTCGTGGGCACTACCAGTACCTCATCAGCTACCGAAGCCTCGGAAATGTGCAGTTTACAACCACTGACGATGATGCCATCTTTCGTTCTTTCCTTGATTCTCACATAAGAGTCGGGATCCGGCTGCTCGGCAGGTCTCAACAATCTGTCGCCCTTGACATCGGTCTGGGCGCAGCAACCTATCAGGTCTTCGTTCTGGAAACGGGTCAGCCACTTCTTGAAGTTCTCATGGTACTGGGTGGCGCCTTTGTTCTGCTTGTCGGCTTCGTACGAGACATTGTAAATGGCGTTGGTGGCGTCAATACCCATACATCTCTGGATACAACCGCCAATCTTCTGACACAGCATTCGCGTCATATCCTGTTTCATGTGCAGGTCATGGGTATTCTGGTGGATGTGGGTGAAGCGGTTGATTTTCTTCCCGGTGAGATGAGAAACAGCCGTGACAAGTCCCTCGTTCTCCGGCTTGGCGGCTTCATCGAATGTGGTGCCGATGGTGTTGATACAACGCATCTGGCGTTCATCCGTGCGGTCAATCTTCTCGCCATCGAAGTAGAGGTTCCGTTTCATCTTGGATAAACCTTTGATGTACTCTTGCTTGGTGCGCATACTCACTCCTTATTTAATAATCGTTTTTCTGAAAATGCTTTGAACCGATAGAACAGTTCATATGCTAATCAGATTATCCACTAATATAATTCTACAACTTTTGCATTGCTGACGGCAATTTTGCTCAATTGTGATAGTGATTATAATAGTTACCTTATGGTTTTACAATCACTTTAATCGATTGGTCGGGCTTGGTCTGAATCTCAAAAGCATCCATAATGTTAGCCAGCGGCAATGTATGAGATATGAGTGGTTTGACTTTGACCCTGCCATCAGCAATCATCTGCATCGATTTCTTGATTTCTGCTACGGGTCCTTCGGGTCCGGTCCTAAAGGAGCTAATCAGGCTAAGCTGCTTGTGAATTATGTGGTTGACATCAATTGGAATATCATGTTCATAAAGCCCGACCAGAACAATCCGTCCGCCGGTGCGGGTCATTTCAATTGCCTGCTGTAAAGCAACTGCCACCCCTGAACACTCCATCACAATATCGGCACAGCCGCCGCCTTTGCCGCTACCACTTTTCCCTATACCTGTTAGTTCCATAACTTTTTTCAGGGCGTCTTCCTTTGTGACATTAATTGCAACATCGGCGCCAAGCTCCTTTGCCAGCTTCAGTCGTTTTTCAGAGACCTCGGCGACGATAACCTTTGATACGTATTGCTTGAGTACCTGCATTACCAGTAAACCGATGGTGCCGAGACCAATCACGACCGCTGTCTCATAAGGTTTCGGGTTTGCCAGACTAACCCATTTGGTAGCGCCGGAGAGCGGTTCTAGGAATGATGCTTCTTCCCAACTCACCGAATCGGGAATTTTATATACGGTTTTATCCACAATTGCATCGATGACGAGTAAATATTCAGCGTAGCCGCCGTTTCTGCTATATCCGAGATCCAGAAAGCGCTGCATCTCCGGGCACATCCAGAATTTTCCTGATTTGCAGTAGTCGCACTTTCCGCAGGGTTTATGGGCGAGAGTGGGGCACCATTGCGAATATCCGCGCTTGCACCAGAAACACTCGCCGCACCCTTCTGACAGTCTTTTTACCAGGCTTCCCATCGGCACCAAACGGTCGCCAAGCTTTATATCTTTGACTTTGCTTCCAACCTTAACTACCTCTCCTGCTAATTCATGCCCCATCACAAAACCAGGACGGCTGAATATGCCCTGTTTGTACGAATGCAGGTCTGAGCCACAAATGCCGCAAGCTTTTACTTTCAGCAGAACGTCCGTGGGTTCAATTTTTTCCGGTTTCTCGATATCTTCAATTCTAAAGTCTTTCGCCCCATAAAAAACGGCTGCTTTCATCATCTTCCTCCAATTTTCAAATTGAGACTCTTGTCTTCCATATTAAACCAAATGGTTTTTTGATTCAACCTGACACCTGAAACCTTAAAGCTCGTTTACCCGGACAACCGACTCGTTGTATAATCAAGTCAAGTTTTAAATTTGTCCCGACATTACTTGCGGATTTTTAAAATACCCACAAATGGAATGAAAGCC
>JAQTPO010000043.1 GCA_028712845.1 Dehalococcoidales bacterium
GGTCGTGATAAGTGCTGAAAGCATCTAAGTACGAAGCATGCCCCAAGATAATATCTCCCATCCTTCTTCGGAAGGAGTAAGACCGCAAGTAGACTACTTGTTTGATAGGCGGCGTGTGTAAGCACAGTAATGTGTTCAGCTTAGCCGTACTAATGGTCGAGGGCTTGACCTGTTTCAGACTTGATATTAGCTTTGAACTAACAGACTGACGCTGTGAAGCTTCAGTCTGTTGTCTTAAATTGACCCATTATTAATCGGATAATACTTTGATTTCAGATATAATTTGTGTTAAGATAATCATATATAGACTCGGTTAGTACACCGAACAAGTGAATAGGCTTCCTGGTGGTTTGGGCGAAGTGGTACCACCCGTTCCCATCCCGAACACGGTAGTGAAACGCTTCAGCGCAGACGATACTGAGAGGACAACCTTTTGTGGAAAATATGCCACCGCCAGGAAGCTTAAATTTCTTCTAAAGTTCATTATCTAGCGGCGGTTATTGAGCGGAGGTAGTTGCGGGAGGGAGAAATGGCAAGCCGATTTGAGAAGTTTTCAGAGCGAGCCCGTAGAGTGCTTACCTTAGCACAGGAAGAAGCGCAACACCTTAATCATAGTTACATTGGCACAGAGCATATCCTCCTCGGTTTACTGCGAGAGGAAGATGGAGTTGCCGCCAAAGTTTTAACTGGGTTGGGCGCTAACCTGGGTAAGGTGCGCTCCGGTGTGGAATTTATCATCGGGCGGGGTGAAAAACCCAATCCCGGTGAAATAGGGCTGACACCGCGTGCCAAGAGAGTTATTGAATTAGCCATCGATGAAGCCCGTCACCTCGGGCATAATTATATCGGCACTGAGCATCTTCTGCTCGGTCTTTTGCATGAAGGCGGCGGCGTTGCCGCCGGCGTACTGGATAGTTTCAGCATTACATTGGAGCAGGTACGCAGTGAGACTATCAAGATTCTCAGCCAGAATGCTAATAAACAACCTCGAAACGCACGCACTGCCAGTAAAACCCCCACGCTCGACCAGCTCAGCGTTGATTTAACCGCAATGGCACGTGCTGATAAGCTTGACCCTGTCGTGGGGCGTGATAAAGAAATTCAACGCGTCATCCAGATTCTCAGCCGCCGTACTAAAAATAACCCTGCATTGATTGGCGAACCGGGCGTCGGTAAGACCGCTATTGTAGAAGGGCTGGCACACCGCATTGCCGATGGTGATGTTCCTGACACCCTAGAGGATAAACGGCTGGTTACGCTGGACATGGCGAGTGTTGTAGCCGGTACAAAATACCGCGGCGAGTTCGAAGAACGTCTCAAGAAAATTGTCGATGAAATCAAGGCTGCCGGCAATATTATGCTGTTCGTGGATGAATTTCACACCATTGTAGGGGCAGGCGCTGCTGAAGGCGCGGTTGATGCTGCCAGTATTCTTAAGCCATCACTGGCACGGGGACAATTACAAATCATCGGTGCAACCACACTGGATGATTACCGCAAGCATGTCGAACGTGACCCCGCATTGGAACGCCGTTTCCAGCCTGTTCTGGTAGAAGAGCCGACAGTCGAACAAACACTTGATATATTACACGGCATCCGTGTGCGCTACGAAGAACATCACAAACTAAAGATAAACGATGAAGCCTTGAAAGCGGCGGCGACACTGGCATCCCGCTATATTCCCGACCGTTTTCTGCCGGACAAAGCTATTGACCTGATTGATGAAGCGGCTTCAAGGGTGAGAATCCAGAGGGGTAGTTCCTCAACGACTCTGAAAGAAGCCAAACGTCTGGCGGAAGTTATACGTAAGGACAAGGAAACTGCTCTGGCGGCGCAACAATATGACGATGCGGCAGTAAAACGCCAGAAAGAAATTGAGATTGAAGAAAAAATAAAAACGCTGGAGAAAGACCGGCAGGAAAAACAGGCACAGGAACAAGCTATCGTTACGGCTGAGGATGTTGCCACGGTGGTGAGTATGTGGACCGGTATTCCGGTCACACAATTAGGTGGTGATGAGACCAGCCGATTGCTCCACATGGAAGAGGCTCTGCACAAACGCATCATTGGTCAGGATGAAGCGATTGATACTATCTCTAAAGCGGTGAGACGTGCACGCGCCGGTCTTAAAGACCCCAGACACCCAATAGGTAATTTCATTTTCCTCGGTCCTACCGGTGTGGGCAAGACAGAGCTTGCCCGGGCGCTGGCGGAGTTTATGTTCGGCAGTGAAGACACTCTCATCCGACTCGATATGTCGGAATTTATGGAGAAACATACCGTTTCACGTTTAGTCGGTGCGCCGCCCGGTTATGTCGGCTATGACGAGGGTGGGCAACTAACTGAAGCTGTCAGGCGTAAATCGTATTGTTGCATCCTGTTGGATGAGATTGAGAAGGCGCACGATGATGTCTTCAATATACTACTCCAAATCTTTGATGACGGGCATTTGACCGATGCCAAAGGACGCCGGGTCGATTTCCGCAACAGTATTATCATTATGACCAGTAATATCGGAGCAGACTTAATCAGAAAAGGTTCCGCCATCGGGTTTATTTCTCGTGTTGACGAGACTAAAGTCCGTGAAGTGGAATACGATAAAATGAAGGAAAAACTGCTCGGTGAGGTCAAGAAAAAGTTCAAACCGGAATTCCTCAACCGTATTGATGGCGTAGTTGTCTTCCACGCGCTCAACAAACAACACATTCGTGAGATTGTTGATTTGCTATTGAAGGGTGTCAGTCAGCAGTTGGCGGAAAAAGGTGTGAAATTAGAGGTTACGGAAGCCGCCAAAGACCTGTTAGGTGAAAAAGGTTATGACGAAGCCTTTGGAGCACGCCCGTTAAAGAGGACTATACAGGACTTGTTAGTTGATAAGCTTTCCGAAGCCATCCTGCGCAGCGAATTCCGTGATGGTGACACTGCTCTGATAGATGTCCAGGATGGGCAAATCTTCCTGCGTCAAGCTCCGGTTGCCGCTTTAGCCAACTCTGACAATTAATGGTCAGTTAATAACAGGTCAGATTCGATAAGGACGTCCAACGTGACAACGCCCTTATTTTTTTGGTAAGATAAGTAGATAAGTCTTCTGGAAAGGAGTAGGAAAGTTGGCGCAAGAAATTGTCGAGGCCCCAATTACAGGTACAATTATCAGTATCGAGGTTAAGGTTGGCGATAAAGTTGAAGAAGGAGACGTTCTCCTTTATATTGAGTCGATGAAGATGGAAAATCCTATTATGGCGCCGGTGAATGGCAAGGTTGCTGAAATAAAAGTTACGGTTAAACAGGTGGTGGAGACCGGCAAACCCCTTGTTGTACTCGATGCTTAAGGAAAACATTCTTTTCCTGTAATCATTCCGGTTAGCTAAGCAGTTCTTAAAAAGCGGAGATATCATCTCCGCTTTTTATTTTATCTATTTGGTTTACCGATCGATAAGGATTCTACTCGGTTTTGGTTGTTGCACATAAAGGTGAATAGTAATCCAAAGGCTGTTGTTTAGTTTACTATAAGAGCAACTAGTACGCAAGAAAGCTGATTGAGAGATGCAGAGAAAAGCCTTGAGGCTCGCACAGGATATGCCTTATATTAGGTTAGGCGAAGTTGTCTTCACAAGAGACGGCGGTAAAAGGAGGTAATTATGGATTTTAGTTATACCGAAGAACAGAAGAAGCGCCGTGCTGAATTTTACAGCGTTTGCGCCAAACTGGAAAAGGAAAAACCAAAAGATGCCGGGGATGGTGAAAGTATTTACAATTCTAAAGAGGCATGGAATTACCATCTCTATTGTGCCAAAGAATTTGCCGAGAGGGGCTGGCTATCTCTAGCCTGGCCTGAGCAATACGGCGGTACCGGCAACATGATGGACCGCGTCCTTTTTGCCGAAGCCCGGGGCTATCATGGTATCCCCGGAGTAGATGGCTTCGGTGTGCAGATGTTGGCGCCGACGATTCTGGCAAGTGGCAGTGAGGAAATCAAGCGGGAGTTTCTACCGATGATTGCCTCTGCTAAGGTAATGTTCTGTGAACTCTGGAGCGAACCGAATGCCGGCTCTGACCTGGCGGCGCTGACTTCAACTGCTATCAGGCATGGGGATGAATATGTCATCAACGGACAGAAAACATGGACAACCGGTGCTCATTTTGCCGATTGGTCATTCGGTGTGTTTAAAGATGACCCAAATGGTAAAATCCACCACAATATGTCTTTCATACTATTCGATATGAAAGTACCCGGGGTTACAGTACGCCCCATTAAGTTTTTAAACGATTTTCATATTTATAATGAGGTCTTCTTCGATAATGTCAGGGTGCCGGTTAAAATCGTCGGACAGGAACACGAAGGCTGGGCAGTAGTCAACACTCTCGCCGCTTTTGAGAGGTCGAACATCAGCGGCATTATGGCAATGCAAAGAGAACTCGAACATGTGGTAGCCTACTGTAATGAGACCAAGCAGGATGGCATCCCGCTATCGAGGGACCCGTTATTGAGAAGCCGTCTGGCGAAGATTGCCGGTCAAATTGAAGCGGCACGGATGCTCGCTTACCATATCGCTGACATGCAGAATCGTGGCGAACTTACCCTGATGGATGCGGCTGCAGTCAAAGTTTTCATCAGCGATGTATTAGAGAATTTTGCCGCGGTAATGACCGAAGCTTTTGGCCCTTACGGGCAGGTAAAGGCTTCGAAGTGGGCGCCGATGGGTGGTATGTGGGAAGCCAATTACTACACCCATTTTGTGCAGAGTGTCTCAATGGGCACCAACGAAATACAGAAAAACCTGATTGCATGGCGCGGTCTGGGCTTACCCAGAATGAAATAAGACGGATTCTTATTGAAGGAGAAAGATTATGGACCTGAGATTTACAGAAGAACAGGAAATGTTAAGAACTTCCGCCAAGGATTTCCTGGCGACAGAATGTCCCAAAACGAAAGTCAGAGAACTTCAGAATGATAAAATAGGCTACTCTCCGGAAATCTGGAAGAAGATGGCAGAGTTGGGCTGGACAGGCTTACTCATCCCGGAAGCGTATCAGGGTATGGGGTTGAGCTTTCAAGATGCTATGGCGATGGTTGAAGAGATAGGGAAGGGCATTGCTCCCGGACCTCTTATGAGCACCATTGTTGCTACATTCGCAATTATCGAAGGCGGCACAGAAGCACAGAAAAAAGAATTCCTGCCTAAAATTTCCCGAGGTGAATTGAAACTATCACTGGCATACCTTGAAACCAATGGCAAATATGGTGCCAGTGGTATTACCCTTAAAGCCACCGCCAAAGGAAATGATTTTGTGCTCAACGGCACCAAGATGTTTGTGGAAATGGCGCACGTAGCCGATTGCCTCGTCTGCGCTGCCAGAACCAAAGAAGGGACAAAAGCAGAAGACGGCGTGACGCTTTTCATCATCGATACCAAATCTGCCGGTATTACCGCAGAGGTTATACCGACTACCGCATTCGATAAGCTCTGCGAAGTTCGCTTCAATAATGTCACTGTGCCGAAACAAAGCGTCCTCGGCACGTTTGATAATGGTTGGCAGGTTCTGAAAACCACCCTGAGAAAAGCGGCACTGACGACATGTGTTGCCTCTGTAGGCGGTATGCAGTCCGCCATCGATATGACGGTAGCTTATGCCAAGGAACGTGTTCAATACGAGAGGCCAATCGGTGCTTTCCAGGCGCTTCAGCACTTGATGGCAGATACCCTGATTGCCATGCAGACTGCGCGCTACCTTGTATATGAAGCGGCTTGGATGGAATCAAACGGTATGCCTAATGAAAAGGAAGCCTCGATGGCAAAAGCGCTCACCAATGAGTCCTATAAGTTTGTCAGCAAATGGGGCGTACGGCTACACGGCGGTATCGGCACCAGCCGCGAACATGATGTATCCCTGTATTACCTGCAAGCCAAAGCCAATGACATCGCCTATGGCGGTAGTGATTTCCACAATGAGATTGTCGCTGAGAAAATCGGGCTGAAGTAACCGGTCGGAAGCGCTACTGGAAAGAAAAAAGCCCCGCTAACTTATAGTTAGCGGGGCTTTGGTTTTGTGTGTTACTCAGACCTTAGTGCTTTGATGGGGTCGAGACGGGATGCGTTCCATGCAGGGTAAAACCCGAAGAACAAGCCGATTCCGACAGAGACTGCTACGGCTAAAATAACGATATCAGCGGTCACTGTAGTTGTCATCCATCCCATATAATTGATAAGGTATGACCCTCCCCAACCGATGATGACACCGATGATGCCGCCGGTGAATGTCAGAACAGCGGCTTCGATGAGGAATTGCGACCAGATGTCACTCTCTCTGGCGCCCAGCGCCTTGCGGATACCTATCTCCCTGGTTCTTTCCAGCACGGATACCAGCATGATGTTCATTACGCCGATACCGCCCACGAGTAAGGAGATACCGGCAATAGCTCCCAGAAGGAGCGTCAGGCTTTCCGAAGAAGCTGAGATAGTACTAATCAGGTCATCCATGGTGGAGATTGAAAAGTCGTTAGAGGCATCAAGCGCGATATTGTGGCGGTCCTGTAGTAAAAAGGTAACATCTTCTTTTACCGTACTTATCATATCCTTATTGTCAACCAGTAAGGTTATTGCATTGACGGTATGTTGTCCTGTAGTGGTTACTGCCCGTGACATAATGGTCTGCAAAGTTGATAAGGGAATTATAATAGCCTGGTCTGTAGAACTCATCATGGATGACCCTTTGCTTCCCAGGACGCCGACGATGGTGAACACTGTATTACTCATCCTTATCTTTTCACCAACTAGACTGCCAATGCTATCTGCATAGTCTTCACCGAAGAGTGTGGTGGCGACATCCGGTCCGATTACCGCTACCTTCGACTTACGTTCATATTGAGAGTCGGTAACGAAATCACCGTCGGTAAGTGCCAGTTCATAGACCTGTTGATAATCGGCTGTCACCCCGATGATTTGAGCCCTCATATTCTCACCGTTGGCAATTACCTGAGACGTCGAATTTGAATAAGGCGCTACGGCGGCAATATTTGCCACATTCGCAGCAATGGCGTCAGCATCCTCCAATGTCAGCGTGGTGGCTGAACCAAACCCCATCCGGACGCCTCCTGATGAGGAGGTTGAACCGGGTTGAACATAAACAAGATTCGTCCCCAGAGTAGATAGGTTGCTTACAATCGAGGCGGTTGTTCCTTTGCCGACAGACATTAGAATAATGACGGCGCCGACACCAATCACGATGCCCAGCATCGTCAGGAAGCTCCGCAACTTGTGGGTAGAAATGCCGCTCCAGACACTCGCCAGGAGACCCAAAAATTTTTTCATAATTTTTCCTCCGCAATAATCTCACCATCCTTGACATGGATTATCCGGCGACAACGGTGAGCGACGCTGGCGTCATGGGTGACAATAACCAGAGTGGTCCCTTGCTCGGCATGCAAAGAAAGGAGGATGGAGATTACCTCCTCTCCTGAATGGCTGTCCAACTGGCCAGTAGGTTCATCTGCCAAAAAGAGTGACGGTTTTTTCGCTATCGAGCGGGCGATGGCGACCCTCTGTTGCTCTCCTCCCGAAAGTTCGAGCGGGCGGTGGTTTACCCGGTCAGCCAGTCCCACTTTAGCCAGCGCCTCTAAAGCCTGTTTACGGTTTATACCCCCGGCGTAGGTCATCCCGAGCTCCACATTCGCCAGCGCTGTGATGCGGGACAGCAGGTTAAAAGTCTGGAAGATAAAACCAATCTTCTGACCGCGGATGCGCGCCAGTTCGCCACCGTTAAGGCGGCTGACCTCTTTACCTTCGAACATATAACTGCCGGAAGTTGGCCTATCCAGACAGCCGATGAGGTTAAGCATGGTTGTCTTCCCCGAACCGGAAGCCCCCATTATCGCCACCAGTTCACCTTTCTCGATGGTTAGATTTATTCCCTTCAAGACCGTTAAGGTTCTCTTCCCCATGGGATAGGACTTTACCATGTTTTGCAACTGAATCATGCTCATTAGAAACCTCCGGGACCACCAAATATTACTCCTTGCCTGTTATTGCTGTTAGTGGAAGAGCTGGATGTTGAGCTTGAACTCACCGTATAAGTTACTGTTTCTCCTTCACTTAGTCCCTCTGTAATTTCTGTATTCGTGCCGTCGGTCATACCAATCTTTACGGTCCGGGTCTCAGTAGTTGTCCCGCTGACAACCTGGACGGTATAAACTTGAACTTTTCGTGTGATAGCCTTGCTGGGGATTATCAGGACGTTACTTACTTGCTTTGAAATTATTTCAACGGTAGCAGATAGTCCGTCTTTTAGCGTCATAGTCGAAGCAGCACTGGTAGTGGGTGCAGTAGCTGCAGTTGTGTCCCCGGTAATACCGGTTGGTGTCTGGGTTGTTCCGGTTGTCCCTTGCGGTAAGGTAGTCGGTGGTGTCCCGGTGGGGAATGTCCCGGTGGGGAAAGCCGTGGGACGGGTACCGGTCGGTAGTGTAGTAGATGATGTTGTGCCACCTGGGAGCTGTGCTGATGTTTGACTGGAAGTGCTTGACCTGGCTGTAATCGGCTGGAGTGAAGTTAGTTGAACGGTAACCGAATAGTTAACCACACCCGATGAAACCGTAGCCGTAGGCGCAATTTCAGTTATCTCTGCGGGGTAAGCGAGGTCGGACAGGGCATCCAGAGAAACGGTAGCCGTTCCCCCGAGTTTAACTGAGAAGATATCATTCTCTGTGACCATTATATTTGCTTTAAATTGGGTAGGGTCGGCGATTTGTATGGCTACCGTACCTTTTTGTACAGTGTCACCGCCTACGATATTAATTTTGGTGATATAGCCATCGAAGGGTGCGGTGATAATCGGGCTGAGGTCTTTTACCTCAGCCAATGCATCCTGGGCATCTTTAACGGCTTGTTCAGCATCACTCACCGCTGTCTTAGCATCTTCAACGGCGACATTAGCATCTTCGACCGCCAGTTTGGCATCCTCCAGAGAACGCTGACTTTGCTCAAGCTGAAGTTGATACCTGGCAATCTTTGCGGTTAAATTATTTAAATCTGCGCTGCTTAAAGAGAGGCTGTTGTCACTTATTATCCCGTCCAGAACCTTTTGAGCCGCTGTCCGTGACTTTTGAAGCTCGTCAATAAGATTCATATAATATGTTACCGCGGGAGTGTTTTCTGCTGCGCCAGCCTCCAACCAGTTTGCCTTGGCAATTTTTATGTTCAAATCGATGGTATCTATAGTATTCTGAGCTGTTTGTACTTCAGGGATGTTAGTTAGATTACCTTCTGCCGTCTGCAGGTCAAGTTCTGCGCTTCTTACAGATAGTTCTTTAGCGGTGACCTGCCGTTCGGCAGTGACCTGGGCTCTCTGTTTTGTCTGTAGAGTACGTTGCGCAGTCGTTATTGCTTTCTCCAATGTTTTTATCTGGTCTTCCCATACCGAGGTATCCAGTTTAACCAGTTCCTGTCCTTTTTTAACAGTATTCCCTGCGCTTACGAGCACTTCTTCAACGGTGCCGGCCATTTCGAAAGCCAGTTTTTCCACATTGGAATAAGCAAGGTTCCCGGTTCCGGTAATTGATTCAGAAAGGCTGCCTTTCTGAATCGTAGCTGTCAGGGTTTTAGTCGTGGTTGTTGCTGCTTCTTCCTTGCAACCTACTGCCAGAACGCCGACCAGAACCAGTACCAGCGCCAGCGTTAAGATTTTTGTAATTTTCATATATGCCCCCCCTCTTTCTCTTTGTATTTTTACGTATTATTACGGTTTTGAATTGCCGGAGAATTTTCCTGGCTGTTCTAAATTTCCACTATTCTCAGGGATTCGCTGTGGGAGTAACTCTTGTAGGAGGAATGCCTCCCGGGAAATTACCTCCTTGAAAACCCAGTGCCTCTCGTAGCGCTTCTTCAGTTATGCCCAGTTTATTTGCCGCTGCCGCTATGTCCAACGATTGCTGAGTATCAGCGCCCAGAGCATCGCGTAATTGCTGTTCTGTTATCCCCATTTTTGCCGCCGCCGCTGCATAATCAATTGCCGGCATGGACGGTCGCTCACCACCGGGAGACTGAGCACCCCATTGAAAACCCAGTGCCTCTCGTAGCGCTTCTTCAGTTATGCCCAGTTTATTTGCCGCTGCCGCTATGTCCAACGATTGCTGAGTATCAGCGCCCAGAGCATCGCGCAATTGCTGTTCTGTTATCCCCAGTTTTGCCGCCGCCGCTGCATAATCAATTGCTTGCATGGACGGTCTCTCACCCTGTGGTGATATTGCGGTAGGTGATGTTGCTGTGTCGGCAGTGGTAGGAGTCGATGATGTAACAGCAGGCTCTTTGGTTGTACCACAGCCTGTCATTACAAGTACTACCGACAGGAACATGACCCCCGCCGCATACCTCTTCCACTTCATCTTCCTCTCCTTTTTCTATCAGGTTGTCATAACCACAGACAATTATACAAGAGTAAGATGAACCGAACATGAACAACTGAAATCTTATAACGAAACCGGGAGTGAAAAGATAGCTGATATTCGAACCCGCAGTTGTCTCAATAGTTTAATCGTGATAAGATAATTCAGTATAACGTCTATCGGTTAACATGATAACACTATTGAGGAATTATTAATGAGAGTTAATACCAAAAAGACAATGTGTCCTAATTGCCAGAAAGCGGTTATGGGCCGTGTACAATCAGTTGATGATACTATCAAGGTATCATGTCCGCGTTGTAGCGAGGTCATCTGGTTCTGGAATGGCATCAATTGGCACCAGACCAGAAAATAGCTTATCGCTACTAAACGACAAAGACCGTATTATTGTAATCTGCTGAAATTTTTCTCAAATTTTCGCGATAATATTTCACAGCGTGCGGTAAATTGTCCAGAATGTCCTGTGCGGTCATGCCGTCAGTACCTTTCTTTTTTGCCGCTAAATCACCGGAAAGACCGTGCACGAAAACTCCGGTTTTCACGGCGTCTTCCACACTCAAGCCCAGGCAGAGCATCGCCGCGATGGTGCCGTTCAGAATGTCACCGCTGCCTGCTGTTGCCATTCCTGCCTTGCCTTCCGTATCACCGGAATTATTGATGAAGACTCTGCCATCAGGACAGCCAATCAATGAGTGTGGTCCTTTCAAAACAATGTGTGCGTTTAATTTCTGCGCTGTTTTCTGCAGGATGCCAACCCTGTCTTTCTCTATTTCGGACCGGTTGATACCGGTAAGCCGTGACATCTCGCCTATGTGAGGAGTTAATACCGTAGGCAGCTTCCTCTTTTTGATGGTTTCCGGAGTTCCGGCAATTGCCGTCAATCCATCTCCATCAATCAGTAAGGGTTTCTCAATCTTCGCAGCCAGTATTCTCACCAGCTCCTGTGTTTCTTCGTCCAGCGATAGACCGGGTCCCAGAACCACCATTTTCATTCTTTCCGCCAATTTCAGGAGGTCATCCTTGTTTTCCAGTGCAATACTCCCCGAAGCAGTTTCTTGCTGGGGGTGGATGACAATTTCTCTGCCTTTTTTTGCCACTGCCGGTGCCATTGATTTCGGGCAAGCCAGATAGGCGTATCCTCCGCCTGCCTTTAGAAAAGAATAAGCGGAGGCGTGCGGCGCCCAGTAGTAATTTGCCGCACCGGCAATTACCAGCACCGGTCCGTAATCCATTTTATTCGTATCCGCCTGCCTTTCCGGCAAAGGAACAGGCTTGGTTATCTCTACTTTGATAGCTTCCGAATCGTATAGAGAATTCGGGAAGGATATATGCGATACATATAATTTGCCGCCGCGGCTGTAACCGGGGTAGAGAAGATTTCCCAGTTTCGGCAGACCGAATGTGACGGTTGCCTCTGCTTTTATCGAAGTGCCCATTTCCTGCCCGTTATCGCCGTTAATGCCGGAAGCGATGTCCACTGCAAAAACTCTTTTACCGCTCGCATTTACAATCTCAATCGCCTGACGTAACAGACCGTCAACGTCTCTATCCAGTCCTGTCCCCAGCAAAGCATCGATAACGCCATCAGCCGATGCAATGTCAGCCTTGATTTGCCGTACCGTTTTGACTGCTTTAATTTCAATCGGGAACCGTTCGATGATTTCTATATTCATATTTGCGGTGCCCTGGTATTTTTCTCTATCCGCCAGCAGCAATACCTTGACCTCGCCGCCGCTGGAATGAAGTTTCCGTGCCACGACAAAGCCATCACCGCCGTTATTTCCGGGCCCGCAGAGGATAATAAACTTCTTGCCCTCTACGCCGATTTCTTTTTGAATGACAGCATAAACAGCCTCGCCGGCATTTTCCATCAGAATTTCTGCGGGGATGCCGTATTCTGCGGTTGCCTGCTTATCCATTTGTCTCATCTCTGCCACTCGGCATACTTTCATATCTTCCCCTTCTTGATATCCCGGGCTGATTCAATTCTTTTTCTTGATTTTGGCACTATTATATCACAAGTACTTTCAGGTTCAGTATGGATTGGGCTTTTACGGCATTTGGAGAAATGGTGATGATGGCTTGATTGTGTTTGCAGTGACAATGGGAGAGGAGAAGCCAATTATATCTGATATGCTACCCGGAGGACACACCCATAACGACGACAGCATGGACTATCGCACGGCTACTTTAGTTCTAGTTGCCTTATATAAGTAGTCCGGAATAATTTCCGGGAATCTATTCAAAAAGCAGGAGCAGTCCGGATATCAAGTATTGCGGTCTCCCCAGAAGACCTATGAGCTTCTTTAATTTACGCTTGCGTTGTCTTTTTTGCCAGTATTCCTGCCACCACGGAGGGGTATAGAATTCTTTCATCTGGACTCCTGTTATTGATACATTATTTAGTAGATGATTATAATCCCATAATCATGTAATTCGTGTTTAATTGTATAAATAACTCCGATGCCAGCTCTGTCATATCAAGCGTTTCCGCTTCCCCGTTTTCGGGTTGTAGTTAGCCGAGAAGGAACCCAAATCTTCACGTCTTATGAACCACTGGTTGCCAATCTTATCCGCTTTTAAAGAACCCGACCGTACCAGTCGCCTGATTGTTTCCTCGTGCACACCAAGACGCCGGCAGGCATCCCTTACGCTAACGTAGTCCTCCATCATTGCCATTGTTGTAT